>JBBSRE010000383.1:0-3207 GCA_038243365.1 Burkholderiales bacterium
CACCATCGCTGCTGTAGCGGACGACGAGGCCACGCTGGCGGCGCTGCTCTCACATGGGGCCAGCGCAAGGCAAACCACCAGCCGCTGGGACGGCACCGCGCTCATTGCGGCAGCGCACCTGGGCCACGAGGGCGTGGTGCGCCAGCTGATCGCCGCCGGCGCACCTCTGAACCATGTGAACAACCTGCACTGGACGGCGATGATCGAAGCCATCGTGCTGGGCGACGGCGGGCCGCGCCACCAGGCCACGCTGGCGGCACTGTTACAGGCCGGGGCCGACAGCACCCTCACCGACAAGCAAGGCAATACTCCCTTGGCGCTGGCAGATCAGCGCGGCTACCAGGCCATGGCGCGGCTACTGCAGGAGGCCGGGGCGCATTGATTTGCCTTGCGTGCTGCGGCTGATTTTACGGTCCGGCCGGCTAAGGCTGCGCATCCCCATCCCCATCCCCATCCCCATCCCCATCCCTATCCCTATCCGCATTCGAATTTGGTGGCAGGCCAACGCCGGCATTTGCGCTTGCGCTACGCGTTTTCCGTCTGAACGCCAGCGACGTTCACGTAGACACCTGCACCGCGCGACCGATGAATTGAATCGGGCCGGTGGGCAGGTGGGTGGGCGAGGCGCCTGCAGGCTCAATGGTCAGCTCGAACAACTGGTTGGGTTGCAGCGGAGGCAAATGTTGCCAGCCGGCAGGGCCACGGACAGCTGCTTGCCCGTCACTTTCGAGCCATCCATGGCTTCCAAGATAGCGGGCGGGCCGTAGTACTTGCCGACCTGTTTGCCGGCGCGGACTTTCAGCACGGCATCAGGGCCGGCGAACGCGCCCACTCTGTCTGGCCGGGCATGCCGGCCTTGTCGCGACATTCGTAGGTGATGTCGCCAGAGCCCACGGTTTCCATGGCCACCTGGTTGCCGGCTGGAACCTGAATGGTGGCGGGCAGGCTGGCCTGCGAAACCACAGTGGATGACGATGCGCCGGTGGACATCGGGCTGCAAGCCTGCAAGCAGTGCGACCGCAGACAGTGCGCCGACCGAGGTGAGCGAGCGGGAATTGAAGCGTTGGGCAAACATGGTGATTCTCCAAAAGGGAAGGGCGATGAAGCAAGCAAGCAAGCACAGAGGCTGCTGTGGGTACTACCCGCGACCGCACCTTTTGGATGCACCCAGCGCCAAATATTTTTCGCGCCCGTTCCCGGAGATTCCAAAAGTCACTCCACCAGCCGTGCCCTTACGCTCTTTCCCTTGACGCGGCCAGCGTTCAGCGCAGCGGCCGCGCGCGGCGCAGCACTGCGCTCGACCGCCACATAGGTGGAAAACTCGTTCACATTGATCTTGCCGACCTGCTCTCGGCTAAAACCCATGTCCCCAGTGAGCGCGCCGAGCACGTCGCCTGCACGGATCTTTTCCTTGCGTCCTCCAATGATCTGGATGGTGGCCATGGGCGGCACCAGCGGGCCGCTGCCGGTCGGAGTGAGTTCCCCCAATGGGCTCCACTCAGACGGGCGACCCTGCAGCACCTCGATCTTGCCGACGTAGCCCATCTCGTTCATGCTGGCGAGGTTCAGCGCCAGGCCTCCGGCATCACCCCGGCCGGTGCGGCCGATGCGGTGAATGTGCACCTCCGAATCAGGCGTGACGTCCACGTTGATGACGGCCGCCAAGTCGGCAATATCCAGCCCGCGCGCAGCCACGTCGGTGGCCACCAGTACCGAACAGCTGCGGTTGGCAAACTGCACCAGCACTTGGTCTCGCTCGCGCTGCTCCAGCTCCCCATACAAGGCCAATGCACTGAAGCCCTGCGCCTGAAGCACGGCAACCAGATCGCGGCACTGCTGTTTGGTATTGCAGAAGGCAATCGACGATTCCGGGCGGAAGTGCTCCAGCAATTGCGACACCGCATGCAGGCGCTCGGAGTTTTTCACCTCGTACCAGCGCTGTTCGATCTTGCCGGCGCTGTGCTGCGCCTGCACCGTGATCGTCAGCGGCTCCTTCATGAACTGCTGGCTCAGTTTGGCGATGCCTTCGGGATACGTAGCCGAAAACAGCAGCGTCTGCCGGTTCTTGGGGCACTGGCGCGCCACCGTGGCGATGTCCTCAAAGAAGCCCATGTCCAGCATGCGGTCGGCTTCGTCCAGCACCAGCGTGTTCATCTGGTCCAGCGCCAAATGTTGGCGCTCAAGATGGTCCATTACCCGCCCGGGCGTGCCGACCACGATGTGCGCGCCGTGCGAGAGGCTTTGCGCCTGGCCGCGCAGCGGCACGCCGCCGCACAGCGTGACCACTTTGACGTTGTCCTCGGCGCGGGCCAGCCGCCGAATCTCCGCGCTGACCTGGTCCGCCAGCTCGCGCGTGGGGCACAGCACCAGTGCTTGCACGCCGAAGCAGCGCGGGTTCAGCCGCGAGAGCAGGGCCAGACCGAATGCGGCCGTCTTACCGCTGCCGGTACTGGCCTGGGCAATCAGATCCTTACCCAGCAACGCTGGCGGCAGGCTGGCGGCCTGAATAGGAGTCATCCGGGCGTAACCCAGCTGTTCGAGGTTGGCCAGCGTTTGCGGCGAGAGCGCGAGCGCGCCGAAACCGGGCGCGGCCTGCAGGGAACTGGGGTTTGTCATGCGCCTGATTATCAGCGGCGCCAACGCTGTGTGCACTATGTGTCAGGCGACACTCAGGTAGAGGTAGTAAGCTCTTGTGACTCCCCGCCTTTGCCGCGTTTACCTGCTCCCCACCCGACAAAGTGCCCTTGACGTCTGAAGCACCCCCTCACTCATTAACAGCGCTCGCGCAGGAAGCTGCTGCCCAGAGTTCGCTGTTCCGCGACATATCCGACACGCTGCCGGAGCAGCTGGCTTACTTCGACCAAGACAGCTATACCTGTCGTTTTGCCAATCTGCGCTACGCCGAGTTTCATGGCCACACGTCGGCGTCCATCGTAGGACAACACGTTCGGGATATCACCGCCGGCGCGACTTGGACTTTGATAGAGCCTTACATCGCGCGCGCGCGGGCCGGCGAACGCGTGACCTACCGGCGGGAGAGCCCGGCAATCGACGGCCGAATCCGCATGGTGCATGTGAGTCTGACCCCACATGTCGATGCAACGGGCCATCAGCAAGGAGTTCTGGTAGTTGCTCGGGACATCACGCCGCGCTGGGAGGCGGAGCTCGCAGCCCGCGACAGTGAAGCGCGCCTAAGGAAGTTTGCAG
>JBBSRE010000384.1:0-3191 GCA_038243365.1 Burkholderiales bacterium
ATGTTCTGGGAGCTGCTGGACGAGATCCTCAATGCCGTGTTGTTCGTCTTGATAGGTATGGAAGTGTTGCTTGTGTCGTATTCGTGGCCCTTGCTGCTCGCCGGCGTTGCCGCTATCGCCGTCGCACTGGGATCGCGTTGGCTTACCGTGGGGCTACCCGTGCGTGCCGGCATGCGCTGGTTGAAACTGCCTCCAGGCGCCTCGCGCATTCTGGTGTGGGGCGGGCTGCGCGGCGGTATCTCCGTGGCGCTGGCACTGTCCCTTCCCATTGGCCCCGAGCGCGACATGGTGCTCACACTGACGTACTGCGTGGTCGTCTTTTCGATTCTGGTGCAGGGACTGACCATTGGGAGCGTGGTGCGCTCGGCGGTGGGTGCTCCGCAAAAGAAAACAGCTGATGACCTCGTTTAGCGTGACGGTGCGACTGCCGCACGTGCTTTTGGGCGCGGCGGCGGGCGCTGCGCAGGCAGCGTAACAGCGCCCGCCAGCGTGCACGCTGCCGCTTCACCTGTGATGAAACGCAACGATCGATGCAGTGTGAAACGGGACATCGAGCGCCGTCGAGGCGACCCAAGGGTTTGTGCTCTCTTTGGTGCGCGTGCATACGGCAGCTGTCAATTTCGAGTCAGGGCGGGTTCGCTTAATCCGTTCGCGGTAGAGGCCGCATGCCCGACCATCCACAGCCGAAAGCACACCAACATGCCACAACGTTTCTCGTTTTGGGGTTCACCGACCGGGTCGCTGCGCGCTGCGCAGCAAAAACGCTCGATGCCGAGTCGCGGCGTGCGCCGCGCGTCCAGATCGACCGCGGCGTCACTGGTCATTGCAGCACTGATGGGGGGGTGCGGAGGAGGTAGCGACCCAGCCGCACCGCAGAGCGCCTTTGTTGCGCAAGCGAACCTCTCAGGCGGACTGACGCCTGTTGACAACGCTAAAGCCTTCGCCATTGGAGTGGAAGGAAGTGGGTTCAAGAAATTGATCGAACAGAAAGATGGCGAATGCGTCGATGTCAAGTCCGCTGAGGATGGCCCGGGGCTGACACGCGCCGTGTGCAGGTCGGGCTCGACATCTCAGAGTTTCCAGTTGCTACCGGTTCGGCTTAACAGTAGCGAAGTGCTTGTTCGCCACGGCGTGACTGGAATGTGCATCGAAACGCAGGATGCCAGCCCATCGGCGGGTGCCGCGCTCGTGCTTTCGCCCTGCACCGGAGCCATGCATCAACGGTTTATGCAAACGCCCGACCAGCGCGGAAACATGCAGTTGATCTCGCGTCACAGCAATCTTTGCGCAGAGGTGATCAGCGACAGCGGTTCCTCTAGGTATCAGCAGCAGTCGTGCGACGCAAATCAACGCATACTGGCACAGCTGTTTGAAGTCGCGAAAGGAAAGGCCGTGAACACGGCACCAGCACCGATACCAGCACCAGCACCAGCACCAGCACCAGCACCAGCACCGGCACCAGCACCAGCACCAGCCTGGATTCCCAAGGCAACGGACACCTGGCAGTGGCAGCTGAACGACACCGTTAACACCAGTTACAACGTGGTGGTGTACGACGTCGATCTGTTCGACACCCCGCCCGCGACGGTGCAATGGCTGAAAGCTCAGGGCCGCCGCGTGGTGTGCTATTTCTCAGCCGGAAGTTCGGAAAACTGGCGACCTGACTTCAATCGTTTTCAAGCGGGCGATATGGGCAGATCTCTGAGTGGCTGGGCGGGCGAACGCTGGCTTGATACCCGCAGCGCCAATGTGCGGCAGATCATGAAGGAGCGTCTGGATTTGGCGGTAGTGGCGGGATGTGACGGCGTTGAACCAGACAATGTCGATGGTTACACCAACAGAACGGGGATGCCACTCACCGATCTCACTCAAATTGACTACAACCGATTTCTGGCGTTTGAAGCGCACGCGCGCGGACTCGCAATAGGCCTCAAGAACGACGTCGATCAACTGGAAATGTTGGAGCCATATTTCGACTTTGCCGTGAACGAGCAGTGCCACTATTACAACGAGTGCAAGGACTATCGGTTCTTCACGACCAATGGCAAGCCCGTCTTCAATGCCGAGTACGCGTCGAAATGGGTGAACGATGCCAACCAGCGCTCCGCCCTGTGCATCGCAGCGCGTTCAGCCAACCTGCGCACGCTGGTGCTTCCGCTTGGGTTAAACGACAAGTTTCGGTACAGCTGCGACTGAACGGAGCCAGCCGACGTCCATTGGGTGGGGGAGTTTGGATGGCGCCCGCCGGGGTCGCCTATTCGCGCGCATCGACCTACGCCTGTGCACTGCTCAAGCCACCCCCCCAGTCATAATTTCGGCGCGTCGATCTGCAAGTGCGGATGGGCTGCCGCGAATTCCGGGATTGCCATCAACGCATCGCCTACGCACGCTGTTCGAGGGAAGTCATCCAGGGCCACGTGGAAGCGTGCCGCGCCGATCAAATGGCTGGCCAACGCGAGATCGGCGAGGCTGAGCGCGTTGCCGTGGCAACGATTCGCGCCGTCTTCCAGATGCGCTTCGTATGCGGCCAGTCCTTCCCGAAACCAGTGCGCCGCCCAGTCCTTCGTCGCCGCTTCGCTCGCATCAAAACGTTTTGCCAGCTGCGCCCGCACCCGCGGCACGACCAGGGGATGGGTGTCCGCAGCGGTCAGCAGGAACAGGGCCCGCACTCTTGCACGTCCGGCTGCGTCGGCAGGCAGGAGTGCAGGCGTCGGGTAGGTTTCCTCCAGCCATTCCAGAATCGCCAAACTTTGCGTGAGCGGGAGCGGCGTTGCGCCTTCCAGCGCCGGGACTGCGCCCGCCGGATTGAGGCGGCGAAATTCGGCGCTGTGCTGATGCCCCTGCGTCAGGTCATGCGTGCGCTCTTCAAAAGCAACGCCTTTGAGGTTCAGCGCGATGCGAACGCGGTAGGTGGCGAGGGATAACCAGAAGCTGTGCAGGATGATCATGATGCGAGTCTACGGCGAGCCAGATGATCGGTGTTTGCAACTCCTCGCAGGCAAGCGCTGGGGGCCGTACACCGCTATAGCGCCCCGCTTGGGCCGCTCCTCAGAGTCTGCGCAGCCGCTTTAAAGCACCCAATAAGGTTTCGTCCTTCTTGGCGAAACAGAAGCGCACCACTCGCTGGTCGAAACTATCGCCATAGAAAGCCGACATCGGAATCGCCGCCACGCCGATCTCGCGCGTCAGCC
>JBBSRE010000385.1:0-3187 GCA_038243365.1 Burkholderiales bacterium
AACAACGGCGCCAGCCAGCGCGCCAGTGTCTCAATCAGGCCGGCGCGCTCTGCTATGCGCAAAAAGCCCAGCCACAGCGTGAGCGTGCCGAACAGCAGCAGCATGACTTCGACCGACAGCTTGGCCATGGCAAACAGCGCCTCGACCATGGCGGCAAATACTCCGGCGTTGCCGCCGGACAACCACTGCACCAGCGCGGCGATGGCGGAGGTCACAAAAAAGCCCAGCCAGAGGGTGTTGAGCATGGAAAAAAACGGCGCGGTACGAGCTGTTGGAACCGCGCGGGAAGGTGGGCGAAGCCGCCATTGTGCGTGGGGCGCCGGTGGTAACCTTGCTGCCCTTCGCCCGGACTTTCCCTCAGCCGTTGAGGGCCATCCGGGCGCGGTCACGGAACTCGCAAGGAATTCGCTATGGGTGCGCAATGGAAAGCAAAGGGCAAAGCGCAAGCCGCTGACGCCCGCGGAAAGCTGTTTGGCAAGCTGGCCAAGGAAATCATGGTCGCCGCGCGCGGCGGCGCTGACCCGGCCGGCAACTCCAAGCTGCGCCTGGTGCTGGAGCAGGCCCGCAAAGTGTCCATGCCCAAGGACACGCTGGAGCGCGCGATCAACAAGGGTGCCGGCATTGGGGCCGATGCCGCCAGCTTCGAGCACGTGGTGTACGAAGGCTTCGCTCCGCACCAAGTGGCGGTGATGGTCGAATGCCTGACCGACAACGTCAAACGCACTGCGCCTGAGATGCGCGTGCTGTTTCGCAAAGGGCAGCTGGGCACTTCAGGCTCAGTGGCTTGGGATTTTGACCACGTCGGCATGATCGAAGCCGAGCCCGCCCGTGCCGATGCGGATGCCGACATGGCGGCCATTGAATCCGGCGCGCAAGACCTGGAGCCCGGTGAGGAAGAGGGCACCACCCTGTTCTGGACCGAGCCCACCGATCTCGACGTGGTGTGCCGCGCGCTGCCCGAGCACGGCTTTACCGTGCTCTCGGCCAAGCTGGGCTACCGGCCCAAGAACCCGGTGAACCCGGCCAACCTCAGCGCAGAAGCGCTGGAAGAAGTGGAAGCCTTTCTGGCGGCCATTGATGGCAACGACGACGTGCAGAACGTCTACGCTGCGCTCGGCTAAACCATTTCAGCTATGAGCCAGCAAGACCACTACAGCGCGCTCGGCCTGGCGGCCAACGCCACGCTGGCCGATATCAAGAAGGCGTTCCGCCAAAAGGCGTCGCACTTTCACCCCGACCGCAACAGCGCGCCTGATGCCGCTGCGCAGTTTCGCGCGGTGCAACAGGCCTACGATGTGCTGGCCGACCCCGTACGGCGCCAGCAGTACGACGACAACCGGCGCCGCAATTTGCTCGACGACCCGCTGCAGACGGCGGGCGAGATCTGGCAGGCATGGGCGGCCGGCGCCAAGCTGCCCATGGGGCAGTAAATGCCCGCGTCCAAGCCCACGCCCGCGCCCTTTTTCGCCTGTCGCAAGGAGTTCTCATGAAACTGTCCCGCTATTTTTCCGATCTGCGCTCGGCCTACGACGCCGAGTTGGATGACCTGACTTCGGATTCCGAAGGCAAGGATGTTCTCAAAAAACGCCTGTCTGCCAAGCGCAGCGAAATCGGCTTTCTGGTGCAAATGCTGGCCTACAGCCCCGAGATGGTGGCCGTGGTCTTCCACCAGGCGTTTCGTTTCAAGCGCGCTGCCAGCATCGAACGCCTGCTGGCGCTGGGTGAGCACGAGCTGCCCACGTGGCCCGAACTGGCTGGCACCGTTGCGCTCGAGCCTTGGGCGGAGGCGCTGGCGCAAAAGGTGATGGCCGAGCCCGGCGGCGCCGCGTTTCTGACCGTGGCGGCTTGCCTGGAATACCTGCACGCGCATGGCACTGGCGACAGCGCAGCGGACCAGCCAGATGACGATGGCGACGCGGCTGAGCTGGACGAGGATGCCGATCACCTCAGCGCCGACGACGCGCACGAACCGCGCACTGCGGAAGACCGTGAGGGTGCCGGCGCCGACTGGCTGTCCGACGTCGGTTTCGAGCGCAAGGACTAAGCAGAGCATTTATGAACCACCTGGCACTGATTGAAAAGACCACCAGCCTGATTGCGGCGGGTGACATCGTGGGCGCCGAGAGCGCTCTGGCCGAACTGGCCGACGAGGAGGGCGACCGCGCCCTGATGGTGGTGCTGGACCAGCTCGCGCCCAAGGATGTGCTGGCCGTGATGCGCGAGTACGACAGCTCCAAGGAGTCTGTGGTCAACATGCTCGTCACGCCCGAACAGTTCGCCCGCGCCATGGTGCTGGAGAAGCAATACAAAGACCTCACCCAACAGCACCTGCGCAATATGGTGAACGCGGTGATCTTTCGCGAGGGCGCTGAGCCGCTGGATTTCCTCAACGCCATTGGCGACCTGGATGGCGGCGCTGAGGCGCTGGCCAACTACTTCACTGAAAAGTGGAGCCGCATCGAGGCCTTTGCCCGCACCGGCCTGTTTGACGCCACCGAAGACTACGGCCTGATGCTGAGCGACGACGAGCTGCTGGCCTCTGGCTATGTTCGTCCGCGCGTGGATCAGGACGAAATCGCTGACCAGGACTGGATGGAGATGGCGTGGCTGCTGCGCTATGAATGCCGCGACCTGTTTCTTGAAATGCTGCTGGTGCTACGGGCCAAAGCGCGCGCGCACGACGCGGGCGAGGGCGATGAGCTGCCCGATGAAGAGGACGACGGCAAGTTTGAAACCAGCGAGACCGACCGCGGCAAGGTGACACCAGCGGCCCGCGCATCAGACGAAGAGTCCGCCATCTGATGGCGTTGGAAAACACGCCCGCGCCCGCTGTACCTTCAGGGGCAGCGCAAGGGTTGGCGATTCATGATGCGCGCTCTTTCTTCGAACGCGCGCTGGAACACGGCGCCGCGCACGGCATGCTGAGTCGCCAGAAAATCGCCGACCTGCACGCCGATGCGCCCAAGGGCATGGTGCAGATTGCGCGCTATTTCGGCAATGAGTTCCTGCGTCCGGACATTGAAAAGGCCAGGGACCGCATCGTCAACCTGGTGAGCCTGTCCCTCGAAAGCACCAGTGGCGGCGACCTGCGGCAAGCGGCCGAATTGCTGCGCGACCATTCCTTCATGTCGCGCTCCAAGGCCGGGTCGGACATGCTCCGGGCCCTGCTCGCGCTGCCCGAAAGCAC
>JBBSRE010000386.1:0-3156 GCA_038243365.1 Burkholderiales bacterium
AGGGTCTTTCAGGAAGTCCACAACTTCCTTCACCTCCTCCTTGGCCTCGTCGCAGCCTGCGACGTCAGCGACGGTCACAGTGTTGTTGTTCTCATCCATCATGCGCGCTTTGCTCTTGCCGAAGCTGAAAGCGCCGCCCTTGCCGCCGCCTTGCATCTGGCGCATGAAATACACCCAGACGCCAATGAGCAGCAACATCGGGCCCCAGCTGACCAACAGCGTCATGAGGAGTGAACCTTCTTCGCGGGGCTTGACGTCAAACTTCACGTCGTTAGCGATCAGATCGCCGACCAACCCCCGGTCGAGATACGTCGCTGTGGTGCGTATGCGCCGATCGTCATTGGTGACAGCGGCGATTTCAGTGCCGCCCTGACCTTCCTGAATGGTGGCGCTCTTGATGCGGTTGTTGCGCACCTGATCCAAAAACTCGGAATAGCCCACATGCCCAGCAGACGCGCCGACACGTGTGTCGAATTGCTTGAACACCGTAAACAGCACCATGGCAATGACCAGCCATACGGCGACTTTCGAAAACCACTGATTGTTCAAGCAGGACTCCAGTTTGAATAGCGGGGCGGATAAGGCCCAGATGCGGACAATTTTAGACTTTTCAAGGCGGCTATCCCCGGCAATGCCATGAACCGGCCATGGCGGCGGCACGGTTTCTCAGGGCTTGAGACCGATACCGACCAGAAAGGTTTCGGAAGACTTGTCCCTCGACGCCTTGGGCTTGACGGGTTTGACCAACCGGAAAGTGGCCCGAAACGCCTTTACCAGCGCTTCGTAGCCCTCGCCGTGGAACAGCTTGACCACCAACGCGCCCTCAGGTTGAAGCTGCGCTCGTGAAAATTCGAGTGCCAGCTCCACCAGATGGGCAATGCGCGCGCCATCCGAGGACGAAATGCCGGACAGGTTCGGGGCCATGTCGGACACCACCAGATCAACCTTCACCCCGTTCAATGCAGCTTCCAGCTGCGCCAGCACAGCATCTTCGCGAAAATCGCCTTGCAGAAAGCGCACGCCCTCGACTGGCTCCATAGCCAAGAGATCGAGCGCCACGATCGTCCCATTCAGCTGGCCTGGAGATCCGCCGGCCAGGCGCCGGCGCAAATACTGGCTCCAGGCGCCGGGAGCGCTGCCCAAGTCCACGACCAGAGCACCCGGCCGCACCAGACCAAACTGCTCATCGATCTCCTTCAACTTGTAGGCCGCGCGGGCCCGGTAGCCCTCATGTTTGGCAAGCTTGACGTAGGTGTCATTGACGTGATCGTTCAGCCACGCCTTGTTGACCTTCTTGCTTTGAGTTTTGACTTTCATGGGGTTCCGGTAGCTGGGGCCGCGTTCGCACGCGCAGAAATCGTGAGAGGAGGCCTTCCTCGATAATAAGGGCATGCCTCAAATAGAACTGAACTCGGCCGAGCGCCGGGAATACCGCGCCCAGGCGCACCACCTGAGTCCCGTAGTGCTTGTCGGCGGCGATGGCCTGACCGATGCCGTGCGCAAGGAAATCGACGCCGCGCTCAACGCTCACGGTCTGATCAAGATTCGCGTTTTCAGCGATGACCGCGCTGCGCGTGAATTGATGCTGCAGGCATTGACATCCGAGCTGAATGCGGCGCCGGTGCAACACATCGGAAAACTCTTCATTGTTTGGCGCCCACAGCCTGCAAAAGAAAAAACCATTGACGAGGACCGTATGCCCGGCCCGCGCGATGTGAAGATTCTGAAGTACAGCAAGCGCGGCGGACAGCGCCCCGAAATGAAGCAATTGCGCGTGCTGGGCAACCAGCGGCTGACGCCAGGCGGCCAGGTCAAGCGCGCCAAGAAGCGGATGCCGGTGTCGATCAAGAAGCGCCAGGCTCCTTGATGGCATGACCGGATGCCTGCGGTGATCGAAGAATGCGCGGTGGAGGGCATGCACGAGCGCCATGTCATCTGCATGAAGTGGGGCAGCAAGTACGGACCCGAGTATGTGAACCGGCTCTACGCCATGGTGCGTCGGCACCTGACGGGTGCATTCCGTTTTGTCTGCCTGACCGATGACGCCAACGGTATTCGCAGCGAAGTGCAGTGTTTGCCGATCCCGCGGCTTGATCTGCCGGCCGGCATTCCCGAGCGCGGCTGGAACAAGCTGGCCACCTTTGCGGAGGATTTGCACGGCTTGCGTGGGACCGCGCTGTTTCTGGACGTGGATGTAGTCATCACCGGAAGCCTGGACCCGTTCTACGAGCAGCCGGGTGAATTCCTGATCATCCACGACCACAAGCGGCCCTGGCGCATCACCGGCAATTCGTCGGTTTACCGATTTGAACTGGGCGCACACCCGGATGTACTGGCCTACTTTCGCGAACACTTTGAGGAGATTCGCCAACAATTCCGCAACGAACAGGCCTATCTTTCAGATTTTCTGCACCGCCAAGGCAAACTAAGCTATTGGCCGGACGCGTGGTGCCCCAGCTTCAAGTACCACTGCATACCGCGCTGGCCGACCAATTACTGGCAGCCGCCCTTTGTGCCTGAGGGCGCGCGGGTAGTGATTTTTCATGGTGAATGCAACCCGCCGGATGCCTTGGCCGGACGGCGCAACCGACGCTTTCGGTTCATTCGCCCTGCCGCTTGGGTGGCAGACCATTGGCGCGAATAAGGCAGCGGGCAGTTAGCAGGGCTGCTGCCGGTCACCTCTCAGGCGCAGACGCGGTGCGCCAAAGCACCATCAAAGCGCACAGCCACTGCAGAGCGTAGAGCACGCTGCCCACGCTGTGCCACAACCGCAGGTTCTGCCGCGCTTCAATGCGAGGCGCCACGCCAAACTGCACCAGCACGGCCAGCACCATGCCAGCCAGTATGAAAACCATAGCTGCTCGCGCCCATGGGTATTGCGTGACAGACCCTTTTGGCCTCGAAAGCGTAAGCAGCAAGAGCCCGCATCCCACCGCTACCCATGTCTCGGCCGCAAACAGCCGAGCCGCCATGTTGCCGGCCAGAGCCGGCGTAGGAAGGTGGACAAACAACAGTGGCACGACCAGCGCCCCCAAGGTCGTCAGGCTGCCCCACCAAAGGGCGGCAAGGAGCAACGGAAGACGTGACATCATCAATAAATTCAGACGTTAGCGCTGTTGGCAGGCCTTGAAACTGGCGCGATCCGCGCCATCGGCC
>JBBSRE010000387.1:0-3115 GCA_038243365.1 Burkholderiales bacterium
ACGGCCGTGGCGCTGGCGGTGTGCGCGGTGCTGCTGATCTGGTCGGTTTGGGGCAGCCTGAAGGCCAGGAGAGTCGCCACCTGAGCGAGGGGCCGCTAGGGAAGGCGCTTGTTCAGCCGACCGCCATGCAAGCGCTAGACAAGCTGGGTTTGCAGATAGCGCTGTGACAGTTCGCGGCGCGCAGCCGCGTCCAGGTGCAACACGTCGGTGAGGTAGGTCTCCATGCCGCCGTAATCCTCGTCCACCTTGTGCAATGCGGCATCCAGAAACTCGCGCTGCACTTTCCAGAGCACCGCCAGCACTTCTTCCGAGGCATGGCCTGCGATACCAGGCGGGCGGCGGTACAGGTCATTGGTGAGCAAGTAGTCCTGCATCACCACGTCGCGCTCCACGCCCAGCGCCAGCAGGATCAGCGCGGCGGCAAAGCCGGTGCGGTCCTTGCCGGCAGTGCAATGGAACACGATGGGTTCGTCGCGTGCCAGCAGGATCTTGAAGAAGTCGGCAAAGCGCGGCGCGTTCTCGTGCACGAAGTCGCGGTAGGTTTCCTGCATCAGACCCACTGCGTCCTGCGGACTCAGCGCTTTTCCCTCGCGCTGCAGCTCAAAGGCCCGCTGCACCACCGTGGGCTCGATCGCCAGCTGATGGTGCTCCACGTTGGGCAGCAGATAGGCCAGCTGCGCGCGTTCGCGCTCGCCCCGAAAGTCGACCGTGCGTGACACCCCGAGCCGCGCCACGATGTCGAGGTCCGCAGGCGTGAGCGAAGCGAGATGGTCTGAGCGAAAGATACGCCGCCATGCCACCTGCCGGCCGCCGTCGCCGGTGTAGCCGCCGATGTCTCGAAAGTTGCTGGCGCCTGCCAATGGCAAGGCGCGCGAGGGCGACTGGGCAGCCGCCGAGGTGTTCGAAGAAGGATCTTGGGTTTGCATAGCGCAAGAGGTTAGCGCAACACAACTGGGAGCACGGTCACCGATGTCGCTGGTGGCCGGGTGGCTTCGGCGCAGACAGAACCCGTTTCAGTGCGCTAAAGCGATCTGGGCCCCACCCAGACCCCGCTGCGCAGTCCGTCCGGGCACGCGGGCGACCACACCTGGGCGCTGGCGCTGCAGGCATCGACCTGGACATCGAGGCCCGCGAACACGCCATAGCCAGAACCGGCGCTGATTTCCTGCCCGGCCGACAGTGTTTCGCCCGCCTTGATGGCGCCGAGCGCCTGCATGGATTCGCCCGCCTTGATGCCCCAGCCTGCCTCCAAATGCCGCCCGCTGTGGATGGCGCCGCCAGCCAGAATGCCTTGCCCCGCGCGCAGGCCTGCGCTCCCTGTGAGGTGCCCGCCGACGCGCAGGCCCTTGCCGCAGTCCACAGCTCCCTTCGCTACCAGGTCCTGCCCGATAGAGCCGGTGCCTCGAATCGACAGACCCGCGCTGCAGAGTAGATCCCAGCCGATGCGAAGATCACCACCACAGGTGATGTCGCCCTGGGCCTCGGCGCCCCAGTCGATACGGATGTCACCGCCGGCCTGCAAACCGCCCTGTGCGTGAACGCCGCCAGCCAGGCGGATATCGCCACCTGCGCTGACGTTACCGCCCGCGCGCAGGCCGCCCCCGGCCCGAATCGACCCGCCGGTGTGGATTACGGTTTCTACATCGATATTGCCGCGCACTTCGACGGTGCCGGCGAACACCAATGCATCGGCATCGATGGTGTCGACGATGAGTACGGCCTGGGTCGGCCCGAACTGCGTCAGCAGCCAGCAGGCGTCTTCAACGCGCCCGGCGCCCACCAGCGTATCAAGTGCTTCCTGGTAACTGCTGCCATCCTGCACATTCCGGCTGAACCAGCGAAAACCGTCGGCGCAAGGGTTCTTGGCGCGCAAGAACTGCCGGGTCAATTCCATCGCAGCTGCGCCGTGCTGAACTGCTTGGGGGCTGGACGGAGAACATCGGGAAGCTGGGAGGGCAGTCGTCGCTGCGGGGCTGAAATCGGGAGGCATCGCACATCTCTTGTCAAAGAGCAGCCTGCCGACTTGGGGTGTGTCGTGGGGCCGCCATCGCGCTTGGCAAGTGCCCGGCGATGGAGGGTGAGCGCAAAAGCTACTGGAACAAGGATGACCGCCGGGCCGAGGAATGTGCGACCGGCTTGTAGGGCCAGATCTCGCGTCTCATGAGGCCCGCGCTTGCAGCACTGCCACTGCAGGAGCAGTCAGGGTACGGAACGGGGGCAACAGCGAACATGCGGGCGATGGTAGCAGCGCTGAAAAGCGGCCATCGCAGCGGGGACTTGCGCAATCTCACTTGGGCAAAACATCAAGCGCCGGTTCGACAAACTGCTCTGCGCTGCCCGGTGGGCATGCCTGGTCGGTGTAGGTGGTGCGGCCGGACTGCACGCATTTGCGTGGCTGTGGAGCGGTTTGGGCTGCAGGTCCGCCGCCCGGTTTGCCGGCATCGCGCCGGATGGCCGTGCCGGCGTGCCCGGCTGGCGGTGGCGGCCGGGTGATGGAGCGCCAGGCCTGCTTGGACCAAGGCCTGGCGTGGGGAAGCCACTGATCGGCCGTCCACCACGCCGCTGCGGCTGCAGCCAACAGCACAACGAGAACACCAGTCCAGACGGCGCGTTCCTGGGGGCTGCGCATCGGCTGCTCCGCCCTAACCCAGGTGCGCGCCCAGCAGGCCAGCCAGCTCGAACATGCCCGCGCTATCTTTGCCAAACACGGCGCGCAGCTTGTCATCGGCAACGATGGTGCGCTTGTCCTTCGGGTCTTGCAGGTCGTGCGCCTTGATGTATTCCCACAGCTTCTTCACGGCGGCCGGGCGGGCCACTGGCTCGGTTCCGATCACGGCGGCCAACGCGGCGCTGGGTGCTTTGCCGGCGGCGGGTTTGCGCGGCGCTTTGACACTCGTTTTAGCGGCCGCTTTCTTAGCCGGCGCCTTTTTGGCCGCCGCCGGTTTTTTAGTGCCTTTTGAGGCTCCAGCGCTTGCTGCACCTGCGCCAGCAGCTACTGTTTTCGTAGTGGCGCCAGCTGCCGTCTTGCGCGGCGGGAACTTGCTGGGGGCAAATTCGAAGTTCACTTTCCCGGCTTCTTTGTCCCACGCCAGGTGCGCCTTGAAAGCGCGGCGGG
>JBBSRE010000388.1:0-3110 GCA_038243365.1 Burkholderiales bacterium
AGCAACGCGCCACCCGCCGCACCGGCGAACTGCACCCGCCACGCACGATGCATGGCGCCGCAGACTGGTCCGCACCACGCCAGGCCATGCTGCGACGCTTGCTGTTGTGGCGCGACGCAACGGCACGCGCCTTGAACGTACCGCGGCCCTGGCTGATCGACGACGCGCTCGCGCTGATTCTGGCGCATGACACTCCAGCCACTCTGGGCGAACTGGAACAACGTAGCCGCGGCCAGCGTGCCCTGCGCAGCGCACCACGCAAGGAATTGTTCGGTGTGCTTGGCATACCGGTGTCCGCCGAGGAGTTGGCCAACACCGCGCCAATCGCCGGTCACGCGCAAGGCGAAACCAAAAAGGCGCTGGGCGCGATGAAGCAGCGAGTCGACGAGATAGCGCTGGAACTGGATCTGCCTTCGGGCCTGCTATGCCCACGCAAAGTGCTCGACGAACTGGTTGTCACGGCGCTGTGGCCGGAGTTTCTGGAAGGATGGCGGCGCGACATTCTGCACCAACCGCTGCTCGGCCTGATGCCGGATCGAAGTTGAGCGGCGCACCGCCAAGCCACTTCGCTCACGACAAAACCGTTGGCCAAGCAACCCGCTCGCTGCTAGAATTCGCCGCTTACGTGGGGCGGTAGCTCAGCTGGGAGAGCGCTACGTTCGCATCGTAGAGGTCGTGGGTTCGATCCCCATCCGCTCCACCACGTAACGGTCGCAACGCGTACATCATTCGCACAAAAGACCGCGCTCCGGCGCGGTTTTTTGTGCACTGCGCCCCGGCCCGCATCTGCAACAGACCGCGGTGGGCGGCGGAGTTTTTGCCGGTACCACCGGCAGACGAGCGGCCTGCACCTCAGCGCGTAGCACGCGGCACGTGGCGGTCCGGCTGGCTATGCGCGGGATATGAGGCACCGGCGAAACTTCGCGCCAGACCAGGCGAACTCGCGGGCTTCAGTCGTGACACGGTACATCGATTGGCGCGCCACATCACTTGCCGGCGCTGGCGGCGCCACACCAACACTGCATCAGCTCCGCCTGCCCGTCGCGAGAGGCCTCGGCGTCCACAGTCAGCACGCGCTGATAGCTGCCATCGGCGTGCAGCTGCCACGCGAGAAAACGGCCGATGATTGATCGCACGGGATATTTTCGGAGACGCCAGCGACGTCTGGCCGCAAGCCGCAACTGCCACGCACGGTCAGGTCGATCTGCACTCTGGCCATGCTCGCCCGATATAGCGCGCGAATCAGCGTCGGCTCGGTCAGCGCATCGAGTTCGACGATGAAGTGTGCCGTCCTGCCCCCTGCAGCGTGCGCAGCTTTACGGTGATCAGTTCCAGCAGCCGCGGCGTTGAGTCTTGAGGACCTGGCAGGCATCCGTAGGCACAGATATGCCAAGCGGCCCCGTTTGATGATCCGGGTGCAAGCTCAGCTTCCCGCTGCCGCGGCGTAGCTGTTGGCGTTGGTCTTGAGCAGCTTGGAAAGTACGCGCACGGCAAGCGCGCCCATGGTCGTCGATATGGTGACGAAGCCGGGTTCTGCTCCGTGGCGTAGCACCTTGTAAGTGCTTTCGCGCCCGAGTCCACTATCTTCAGCCACCCTGCTCATGCTCCCGCGCGCGTGCAATGTCGGAGAGTGCGGATAGCAACAGGTCCGGATCGTCCTGTTCAATGACCTCGTTGAGGTACGCGGCAATGGCTTCATCATTGTCGAGATACTCGGCGGCGTCGAAGGCCAAAAATTTGGTGGCCATGACTCACTCCATTTCTTGCTATTGCAAAACCAAGGATCAGCGTCTGAGGGTCAATTCAATCGCGATCCGGCACCAAAGCCAGCCGATAACCCAAGGCTTTCGCTACCTTCATCGTGTTGGCAAGGCTTGGGTTGCCTTCGCCTGAGAGCGCCTTGTACAGCCCCGCACGAGTCATGCCGGTGGTTTGGGCCAGCAGACTCATGTTGCGTGCACGTGCCACAGTGCCCAAGGCCTTGAGCATGAATGCTGCATCGTTGGGCGCTTCTTCTGCACAGGCTTCCAGATAGGCCGTGATGTCAGCTTCGGTCTTGAGGTAGTCGGCGGTGTCGTAACGGGAAAAGGCCTCTTTTACACCTTTCATGGTTCGTGCTCCCACTCAATTGCAATGCGCTGGGCCGTCTTGATGTCGATGGATTGGGTGCGCTTGTCGCCGCCCGCCAGGATCACCACAAGAACTGCACCACGTTGCATGAAGTACACCCGGTAACCGGGTCCGTAGTCGACTCGCAATTCGCTGATGCCATGACCTATCGGTTTGACATCACCGAGGTTTCCGTCGATCACGCGATCAAGACGCGCCGCGATGCGCGCCTTGGCCCGAACGTCACGCAGGCCACGAAACCAAACATCGAAGGTGGCGGATTTGACCAGTTCGAACATGGTCCAAGTGTAAACTGTGGTTTTCACATGGTCAATGACGAGCAACCATGGTGTCGAGGAAAATTAGCTCGCTCAGAGGGACATCCGAAAAATATTCCCGACGCTTCACGCAGACTTGGGCAGCGGGCGCATACGAGCGTCGGGCGTAGCATGGCGTACGCACCGCCGCTGGTCGCCGTGTCACTCCGCCACTGCACGGATCGAGCATCCATGAGCCGATCAAACCAGGAACTGCTGGCCGCGCAACACCGCGTAATGGAACTTGGCATCAGCGGCCTCGTGGATGGTTCGGGCAGCCGGCAGGAATTGAGTGAGGCGGTTTACCTGCTGCGCCGGCATATCTACGTGGAAGAGGCTTTCCTGTTTCCGGTCATCGATCAAGACCAGGGGCGCTGGATGGCGCTGGCGCAAATGCAATCCGACCACGGCGCCATGTGGCCGCACATCGAGTCGGCGATCACGCTCCTGCAAGCCAACGCGTTGTTGGATAACCTGGTGCCGGCGGCACAGGCGATGCTGAAACTGCTCGAGGGCCATGACTCCAGGGAAGAGCTGGCGATCTACTCGGTGGGCGATCGTTACGTGACCGATGCCAACCATCCGCCGCTGGAAACTCTGTTCGCGACCACCGAAATTCCCCCTGGTTGGCGTTGTTTGCGGGCGCCCGAACAGGCCTGATCGGCCAAAGACCGGTTCGCTGCC
>JBBSRE010000389.1:0-3107 GCA_038243365.1 Burkholderiales bacterium
CATCCACCTGATTCTGGCCACGCAGCGCCCCAGCGTGGACGTCATCACAGGCCTGATCAAGGCCAACATCCCCACGCGCATTGCGTTCTCGGTGGGCTCGAAGATCGACAGCCGCACCATCCTTGACCAGATGGGCGCCGAAGCATTGCTCGGAATGGGCGACATGCTCTACATGGCCAGCGGCAGCGGCCTGCCGGTCCGGGTGCACGGCGCCTTTGTGTCCGACGAAGAGGTGCACCGCGTGGTCGATTATCTGAAAACCCAAGGCGAGCCTGATTACATCGAAGGCGTGCTGGAAGGCGGAACCGGGGACGGCGACGGCGATCTATCCCTAGACGGCGATGCCGGCGGTGAGAAAGATCCGATGTACGACCAGGCGGTGGAAATTGTGCTCAAGGACCGCAAGGCCAGCATCAGCTATGTGCAGCGCAAGCTGCGTATTGGATACAACCGCTCGGCGCGGCTGTTGGAAGACATGGAAAAGGCTGGCCTGGTCAGCTCGCTGACCACCAGTGGACAGCGCGAGGTGCTGGTGAAGGGAGAGTGACATCCCCCTGAGCCGCTGCGCGGCATCTCCCTTCTCTCGTATCGCTGCGCGATTCGGGAAAGGGGACAAAGCCAGCGCGGCGGGGCGACTCTTGCGCGGCTTCCGCTGGTATTGGTCCGTGTTCGTTCTGCGCGCCGCTCTTTGTGTACGGCACTCCAAGGATACCGATGAAAAAGAAGATTACTGCAATTTTGATAGCTGCTTGCGCAGGCGCAGCAAGCGCTGACGGGCTGAAAAGCTTGGAATCTTTCATGCAGAACACGCGTTCTGCGCAGGCGGAGTTCACGCAGGAAGTGACAGCGCCGCCCAAGAACGGGCAGGCGGCGCGCGTCAAGACGTCTACCGGCAGCTTCGCGTTCGCGCGGCCGGGGCAGTTTCGGTTTGACTATAAGAAGCCGTTTGAGCAGACCATCGTCGCCGACGGCAAGACGCTGTGGCTCTACGACGCCGATCTGAACCAAGTGACTGAGCGCACCCAGGCGAATGCGCTGGGCAGCACGCCAGCGGCACTGCTCGCGTCCGCGCCGAACCTCGATGCGCTGCGCAAGGATTTCACGTTGAAATCTGCGGCCGAGCAGGATGGCCTGCAGTGGGTTGATGCGTTGCCTAAAGCGAAAGACGGTCAGCTCCAGAGCGTACGCGTAGGGTTTGCTGGCGATGAATTGGCTGCCCTCGAAATTCTGGACAGCTTTGGCCAGCGCTCACTCATCCGCTTTGCAGGTATGCAGGCCAACGTAGCCCTACCGGCGCAAACCTTCCAGTTCAAGCCGCCCCCGGGTGCTGATGTTCTGAAGCAATAGAAGCCTGCACGCAACGACGCGCAAGAGGCTTTGCAGCCTGTTGTCGATCACTGGCCCGGCCTGGCTCGGCCAGGGCGGGAAATCTCAGGGTCCTGCTGAAACGCGTTGTGCGGAGGGATCTCGCATCTTTTCGGGGGGTCACGGTGTGCGAACACGACTGTCGGCCGGCAGAGTGGCACGTAAGTTTTGTCTGCTCGCGCTCGCCTACCAAAGGTAGCTCTCGGGTAGCTTGCCCGAATGGCGGCGGTGCTTGGTCAGGACGCCGTTGGCATCTTCGAGCACCATCTCAGAGCCAGGAAACGTGACGTTCAGGCGGCTATTTTGCGTGTGCCCTCTGACGACAAAGCGCATTTGCAGGGCCCCGTCATCTTCGATCTTCCAGCTTCCTTTCAGCCCTCGCAACGGGCCGACCTCACCCTGCTTGAGATACAGAACCACGGTTCCATCGGCGCCAAAATGAACAATATTGGAGGAGGGCGCGTATTCCTCCCACCAGCCAACGAGCGCTTTCTGGGGTCTGTTGGAGTCCACTGGCTGCGTTGCACAGCCGCCCAAGAAAAAAACCGTGAGCAACGTCGTGGCTTGGAATCGGTAGAGCAGGCTTTTCATCTTGGTGTTGAAGTGTAGTTCGCAACGGATGGGCGCGGAGCCGCGACTTGAGCGTTGATCGGGCCTTGCTGGCAGCGTCGGGCCGAGACACGCGGAGTATGGCGCGCGTCGTTCGACGGCTGGCGTCGCTCGGGGAGCGACTGCGGCCGTCGCACGGCCGACCGCGATGTCGCTCAAGAGCGGATCGAGATGAGCCCGTCCACCGATGCCGCTGTGCGGGCGCGCACCTCTTGGAGTCGCGCCAGCACCTTCGGCACCATGGAAGCGGTGTACGGGGTTGTGGTCGAATGGAGCACATGAATCTCGTTTCCAGGCCGTGCGTCGATTCCGCGCAGTTTTGCGTCGCGTCCCGAGGCGGCGGCACGCTCAATGGGCGTGCGTGCGCTGAGATCCTGGCGCGGCGTCCTGGGATCGGCTGACATGGCAGCGCGTACTTTTGCTGCAAACGCGGTCTCGCATCAGCCGTTGGCAGAACGCCTTCGCCCCAAGACCCTCGGAGAGGTGATCGGCCAGACGCAGCTGCTCGGGCCCGGTATGCCACTGCGCCTGGCGTTTGAATCTGGGCGTCCGCATTCCTGCATCCTCTGGGGGCCTCCGGGCACCGGCAAGACCACCATCGCACGGCTGATGGCCGATGCTTTTGATGCGCAGTTCATCGCCATTAGCGCCGTGCTGGGCGGGGTGAAGGACATTCGCGAGGCGATGGAGCGCGCGACTGCTGCGCGCGACGGGCTGGAGCAGCGCCGCACCATCGTCTTCGTCGACGAGGTGCATCGTTTCAACAAGGCGCAGCAGGATGCGTTTCTGCCGCATGTGGAGTCGGGTCTGTTCACCTTTGTGGGCGCCACCACCGAGAACCCTTCGTTTGAGGTCAACTCTGCGCTGCTGTCTCGCGCTACGGTGTATGTGCTCGAACCGCTCGGCACTGAAGATTTGAAGCAAATTGTGGCATTGGCGCAAGCTGAGCAAGCGCTACCAGCTATTGAAAACGTAGCAATTGATCGATTGGTGGCGTATGCAGATGGGGATGCGAGGCGCCTGCTCAACACGCTGGAGACGCTGGCCATGGCGGCCGAGCAGGAGAAGGTCGGCGATATCACCGATGCGTGGTTGATGCGCGTGCTGGGCGAACGCATGCGCCGCTACGACAA
>JBBSRE010000390.1:0-3101 GCA_038243365.1 Burkholderiales bacterium
CCGAACGCCGAGAGCATTGACGCCGTCATGCTGGCGGTGCAGCGCACCCGCGATGCACATGGCATCGATGCATCTAAAACGTCGTTGTCACCGCTTCCCGACAGCCAAGGGCGCTACACAATCAACTCCCCGTTGGATCACCTGATCAGGCACGACGATGGCGTGATACGTGTCGCGGCGACCAGTTCAGTTGAGGACATTGATCGTGCACGGCACGATATCCGCGCACGCAGCGATGCTGCACCCACACGGGATCTGAGGGATGGGCCAAACGAGGCAGCGCCCATTCGCCGGCCTGTCGACTCCACAGAAATGCATCAGCTACCGGTGGCCGTAAACGGGCAAGCGACTTCGCGCCCGAGCGATTCTTCGCTGCGACCTTTCGCTGATGCCCGGCATCCCCAGCACGATCTTTATGCCACGCTCAAGGCCTCTCTTCCCGAGGACACCTGCGAGCGCCGCCTTGCGCAGTTCACAGCGCAGTGCCATCGCGGTGGGATCGGGCCCAAGTCGCTCGCCTCGATCAAGATCGAGGGCGAACAGGCCGTCGTCGCGACTTCAGCCGGGTGGCCCCGCGTCGGAGTCGACATGAGCAGGCCATCGCCCTCTCTGGAAGAAAGTGCCCTGCACGTCCAAGCCCAGACAACCCATGCCCAAGACATCCATGAGCGGGAAATGAGCCGCGCGCCAGCGATGCAGCACTGAGAACGCGCCACGCAGTTCACCAGTGCCGATTATCAGCAGCTCCTCAAAGATCACCACATTGTAATCAGCATGAGTGCGGTGGGGCACCGTGGTGACAATGCGGCCATCCAAGGAATCGTCTTGAATAACTATCGAATTGTGGCCGCACTTGTTTTCACCGCAGTGTGTGCCGTCGCCGCTGTCTATCTTTCCGGTTACCTGACCTTGCTCTTCCTCGGTCTTGACCCGGAACTGCTGTCGTTCGGCACCTACTACCAATACCTCAAGAACATCGACCATCCGCAGGTGCAGCCCTACGCATGGCGGATCCAGGCCGCGGGCGCGATCGGCTTCGGCATGATGCTGTTGGCTTGGGCGGCGCTGCTGGTAATGCTCTACAAACTGCGCAGTGACCGCAACATCCATGGGCGTGCCCGCTTTGCCGGCATGATGGATTTGGCCAGCAAGGGATTCTTGAAGCAGAAGGACGACGGCATTGTGGTCGGACAGCAAAACGGCAAACTCCTGCGCCTGTCTGGCCAGCAGTTCGTCATCCTGGCTGCGCCTACCCGCTCGGGCAAAGGCGTGGGCGTGGTGATCCCGAATTTGCTGGATTACCGCGAGTCTGCAGTGGTGCTGGACATCAAGCAGGAGAACTTCGACCTGACCTCGGGATGGCGTCGCTCAATCGGGCACGAGGTCTTCCTGTTCAACCCGTTTGCCGAGGACCGGCGCTCGCACCGCTGGAACCCGTTGACCTATGTGTCGACTGATCCGTCGTTCCGGGTGTCTGATCTGCAGGCCATCGCGGCGATGCTCTACCCCGACGGTGACGACAAGGACAAGTTCTGGACCGGTCAGGCCCGCAACGCGTTTCTTGGATTCACGCTGTATCTATTCGAACAGGCTGATGCGAACGCGGATGCGCCCAAGCCCACGCTGGGTGAGGTGCTGCGCCTCGTCTCTGGTGACGGCACCGAGCTGAAGCCCTACCTACAGAAGCTCTCAGAAGCATCCTTCCTGAGTGCGCAGGCGCGCACCGCGTTTGCGGGCCTGCTCTCCCAAGCCGACGTGACCTTCGCTTCGATCATTGGTTCGTTCCGCGAGCCACTCAACTCCTGGCTCAATCCCGTCCTTGATGCCGCCACCAGTGGTGACGATTTCCGCCTGGACGATGTGCGCCGCAAGCGCATGACGATCTATGTGGGCATCCAGCCCAACAAGCTGGCTGAAAGCCGCTTGATCGTGAATCTCTTTTTCAGCCAGCTGATCAACGTCAACACCAAGACCTTGCCGCAGAACGACAAGGCACTCAAGCACCAGTGCCTGCTGCTGATGGATGAGTTCACGTCCATCGGCCGCGTCGACATCATCGCCAAAGCCGTGGCCTACATGGCCGGTTACAACCTGCGCCTGCTCCCCATCATCCAGTCGATGGCGCAGCTAGACGCGGTGTACGGCAAGGAGCTTTCGCGCACCATCATCACCAACCACGCGTTGCAGATTATCTACGCCCCGCGCGAGCAGCAGGACGCCAACGACTATTCCGAAATGCTGGGCTACACCACCGTCCGTCGTCGTGCACGCACGCGCTCCCATGGACAGAGCTACTCGGTGTCCGATAACGAGGTGCTTGAGCGGCGCGCGCTGATGCTGCCGCAGGAGCTCAAGGCGATGGGGCCGGAGAAGGAAATCGTGATCTACGAAGGTCTTGCCCACCCGGTACTGTGCAAGAAGATCCGCTATTACAAAGACAGTTATTTCACCAAGCGGTTGCTGGCTAAGGTAGAGGTCAAGCCGCTGGAACTGGATGCGGGCACGCTAGGCGGCGGTGGCGTCCGGGTGAGCATTTCCCAAGACTCCATCACCCAGAACGCGTTGCGCGCTCAGACGGCACCCCCGCGCGCGTGATCAACACCAATTTCGGAGAAACAACAGTGGCGACAAAGAACGAGCGTATTCCCCCGCTTCCCCCGAAGCTGAAAGAGATGCTGGTGGACTATCCGGAGATCTTGCAGCAACTGCAGGACGCGTTGATCGACGCGGCCCAGACCAAATCCTACACGCTGCCGCTCGACCTAGCCCTCTGGAGCCTCGAAGACATCATGGCTCACCACATGGGCAATGCCGGGGCCGAACGCCAAGCCGCTGAAGCCCGTGGCGATCCAGTTGAGATCGAGGCTGCGATAGCGAAGCATCGGTTGATGGCGCGAGCAGGTTCGCGAGGCGTAGGGCTAAATGACATGAAAGAATTTTATGAATTCTTCGATAAGATTCAGGAGAGTAGAAGATGAGCCAAGAAACCTCGCGCCTGCCCCCTGAGCAGCACAACCGCATTCTTCATCAGGAGATACTTCAAAACATATTCGAGTCTAAGTTGTCTCACGAGCGTCCTAAAGCGATCCTGACCGGTGGAC
>JBBSRE010000391.1:0-3087 GCA_038243365.1 Burkholderiales bacterium
CGACGGGCGGCTTGCCACCTTGCAACGCAGCGCGTCTCGTGTGCTCCAGCGAACCGCCCTTTCAAAACCCCCGCGTTTGCGTCCTGAAAAGTTCGTCACTTGCTGGCTACAGGCGCTGGCTGCCGCGGCCAGCGGAGCGCAGGTGCACGGCGTGCTGGTGGCGCGCGACGCCACGGTGACCTGGACGCCCATGGACGCCGAATTGGCTCGGCGCGTGCTGGCCGACGTGATGGCGCTGTGGAATCACCAATTGCAGGCAGACGCCCCATGGCCCTTGCCGCTGGCCACCGCGCTGGCCCAAGCCCAAGGATTTGATCCCGCCAAAATCTACGACGGTGGTGGAAGCGATGCTGGCGCTCCTGGCGAAGCGACTGAACCCGAATGGGAGCGCTTTTATGCAGACTTCGAAGCGCTGAGCGCCGACGGCCGTTTCGAGCAAGGGGCTGCCGTGCTGCACGCGCCGCTGGCCGACTGGGTCGCCACGCAACTGCAGATCACGCGGCACGAGCTGACATCGGGTGAGGGCGGGCAGGCGGGTCAGTCTGCGGCAGCTGCAAAGGGTGGCGCATGAACCAGCAGACGGCCATGGACCTCACTTCACAGCACCCGGCCCACGTGCTCGACGCACTCACGTTCCCGCTGCAAGGCAGCCGGCTGATTGAAGCCAGCGCAGGCACCGGAAAGACCTGGACCATCGCCGCGCTGTACCTGCGGCTGGTGCTGGGCCATGGCGGAGATGCCGCATTTTCGCGGCCGTTGATGCCACCCGACATTCTGGTGATGACCTTCACCCGCGCCGCTACGCGTGAGCTCTCTGAGCGCATTCGCAGTCGCCTGGCCGGTGCGGCCCGCGTGCTGCGCGGCTTGCAAGAGCCCGATGCGCACGACCCCTACCTGATCGCACTGCAGCAAAGCTACCTCCCCGGTCCGGCGCGTGAGCAGGCGGCGTGGCGCTTGGCCATGGCCGCTGAAGGCATGGACGACGCAGCCGTGCAAACCATCGACGCTTGGTGCCAGCGCATGTTGCGGGAACATGCGTTCGACAGCGGCGCACTGTTTGACGAAACCCTGCATACGGATGAGCGCACTTTGCAAGCGCAAGCCGCTCGAGACTATTGGCGCCAACAGGTGTATCCGCTGGACGCGGCAGCTGTGGAGGCTGTCCTGAATGTCTGGAGTGGCGTAGATGCGTTGGTGCAAGACATGGCTCGTCTGTCCGATGAACCACTGCCGAATGACGCACATGCGGGCACCTTGGCCCAGCGAATCACGCAGGGAGTGGCGGAACAAGCGCACGCACTTGCACACCTACGGCAAGGCTGGGTCGAGCGAGCAAACGCCATGCAGCAATGGTTAGATGCGCAAGTTGCGCCCAAGGTCTGCCACTGGGATCGCCGCAAATTAGCCGGGCGCTATTACACAGAATGGTTGCAAAAATTGGCTGCCTGGGCGCAGAGCGACAGCGTAGAGCTGCTGGACATGGGCGATGCAGCAGAGCACCGGTTGAGTCCTGCTGGACTCATGGAAGCGCGCAAGGACGGAGCAGGTGACATACAGCTGCCGCTGCATTTCCAGGCTGTGGTGGAGTTGATGCAGGCTTTGCGCGCACTTCCCCCACTTGCAGTGGCGCTGCGCTTGCATGCGGCTGCGCATGTGCAACAACGCGTCTCGGAGCTCAAGCTCCAAAGCCGCACCTTTGGCTTCCACGACCTGCTGGTGCGGCTCGACGCCGCGCTGCATGGCCCCAATGGCGATGCGCTGCGCGCGCGCATCCTGTCGCAGTACCCGGTGGCCATGGTCGATGAATTTCAGGACACATCGCCGCTGCAGTACCGCATTTTCGAGCGCCTGTATCGGCCGCAGGACAACGACCCCGCCACCGCGCTGCTGCTCATCGGTGACCCCAAGCAGTCGATCTATGCGTTTCGCGGCGCCGACATCCACAGCTACCTGTCGGCGCGCCGCGCTACCCGGGGCCGGCATTCCATGCTGGACACCAACCACCGCTCTACCCAGGCGCTGGTCGATGCGGTGAACTACTGGTTTGCGCAAGCCGAAGCGCGTTCGCCAAACGGTGCGTTCGGCTTCAGGACAGACCCTGGCGATGCGGACGAGGAGACGCAGACGGAAGCCAACCCACTGCCCTTTGTTCCTGTGCGTGCTCGTGGCCGCACGGAGGCTTTCGTCGCAGGCGGCAATTCAGTGCCCGCCATGACCTTGGTACACGCGTTGCAGCCGGCCAGTGCGCCGGCGCAGCGCGCCCGTTTTGCGGCGCTTTGCGCAGAGCAGATCGTCGGCTGGCTGAATGACCCGCAGGCGGGGTTCGCGGCCCACGATGGTCAGTTCACCCGCCTGCGTCCCTCAGACATCGCCGTGCTGGTGCGCAGCGGAACACAGGCTCAGGTCATGCAGCGCGCGTTGCAGCGGCGTGGGCTGGCTTCTGTGTATTTGTCGGACAAGGATTCGGTGCTCAAGAGCCGCGAGGCGCGCGATCTGCTGTGGTGGCTGCAAGCGGTAGCGCAGCCGTTGGATGCGCGCCGCCTGCGCACGGCGATGGCCACGGCCACGCTGGGCTTGCCCGTGGTTGAACTTGAGCGTTTGGCGCATGACGACAGCGCGCTTGAGACGCGCAGCCAGCAACTGCGCGCGCTGCAGACGGTGTGGCGAACCATGGGCGTGCTGCCCATGCTGCGCCAGACGCTTCATCAGTTCGGCCTGCCCGCGCGCTGGCTGCGCGAGCCGGGCGGCGAGCGGCGGCTTACCAATTGGCTGCATCTGGCCGAACTGCTTCAGTCGGCCAGCAGCACATTGGAGGGCGAGCAGGCGCTGGTGCGCTGGCTCGCGGCGCAGCTGCAGCAAAGCCAAGCCGCCGCAGACGAACACATCGTGCGGCTGGAGAGCGATGCTGACCTCGTGCAAATCGTCACCGTGCACAAGAGCAAGGGCCTGGAATATCCCGTGGTCTGCCTGCCGTTCGCCGGCAGCGTTCCGCAGAGCAAGCGGCAAAAGCACAACCCGGTGGTGGTGTTGTCTGGGGCCGATGGCGTGCGCACCACGCACCTGACCGTGTCAGACGAGCAGTGGGAG
>JBBSRE010000392.1:0-3081 GCA_038243365.1 Burkholderiales bacterium
CGGCTGATACCCCACTTGGCGGCGACATTTTCTGCCGTCACGCCCATGTGGATCGACTGGAACGGGTCGTGCAGAGCGCCGGTCATCATGTCGACCATCTTGGTGTCCCCCATGCGCGAGCCCCAGCGCATGTCCAGGCTGGCAAACGGTGCCCGGCTCATGTTCTCAGCGCCGGCCCCGATGGCGACATCGGTATCACCCAACATGATGGCCTGGCTGGCGCTGATGATGGCTTGCAAGCCCGAGCCGCACAGGCGGTTCACGTTGAAGGCCGGTGTGCCTTCACCGCAGCCACCCTCGATCGCCGCCACGCGCGACAAATACATATCCCGGGGCTCGGTGTTCACCACATGACCGAAGACCACATGGCCTACGTCCTTACCGTCCACCTTCGCGCGCGCCAGCGACTCGCGCACAACCAAGGCGCCGAGCTGGGTCGGCGGAACATCCTTCAGGCTTCCGCCAAAGGTGCCAATGGCGGTGCGCACAGCGCTGACAACGACCACTTCACGGGACATAGGTAACTCCTGAAATATGAATAAAAACGAGCTCTAGCGCTTATCCATATTGCGCTAGCAGCTATTAAATAGATAGCACTCAAGCGTCGCGCACATCGGCGACCGGGTGCTGGCCGAAGTCGGCGCGCTCCAGCCACCCGAGAACGCTGGCGGCCGCTGCCTGTGGCGACGCCAGATTTCCGCTGCTCTTGAGCTGAGCAAAATTGTTCACATCGGGAAACAGGGCCGGGTCGGTGCTGCGCAGTTGAACCTGCATATCGGTGTCGATGACGCCCGGCGCCAGTGAACAGAGCTTGGCGCCATGCGCCTTCTGCGCTTCGTCCAGCGCTGCGCAGCGGGTGAAGTGGTCCATGCCGGCCTTGGCTGCGCAGTAAGCCGCCTGCGACGCCATCGCACGCCGGCCCAGGCCAGAAGAAATGTTGAGCACCTTGCGCGGGATCAACCAATCTTGCGTGGCTCGCAAAAAAGCGCTGGTAAGGAGCAATGGCGCTTCCAGCCCTACGCGCATCGCGTTGACGAGTTCTTGCGGGTCGCTTTCGGACAGCGGGGCGATGCGCGGCAGCACGCCAGCGTTGTTGATCAGTGTGGCGCTGCCGAAGTCATCGAGCGAATGGCGAGACAGCCACTCCGTGAGGCGGGCCGCCGCCGCGGGGCCGTCAGCCAGATCCTGCTGCCACTGGAGCAGATGGCAGTCGGCATCCTTCGCAGCTTTTTCCAGGTCAGCGTTTTCGCCGCGTGACATGCACAGCAGCGTGTCGGTGGGTTTCAGAAGTTGCTCCGCCATGGCAAGTCCCATGCCACGTGAAGCGCCCGTCAAAATAGTTAGGTGTCGGCTCATCGCGCCATGGTACTCGCGCGGCCGGGGCGGCGCTGCTGCCTTGGGGTCAGGCTCGTAGCGCGCGCGAAATCCGCTTTTTCAGGCGCTGACGCGTCTCTCCGCCTAGCAGGGCGACTGATTACGCGGTGGCAAACCGAGTCGAACCGCTGACGAATGAGAGGCTATTGGAACTGCGCGCGCAGCCCGACCATGAAACGCCGGCCGGATGCCGGCTCGTAGTAGCGCCCGTTGCCTTCGTTCACGATGACCGAGCCCGCATAGCGCTGGTCCAGCAGGTTGTCGACGCGGGCCCAGGCATTCCAGCGTGCGCCTGCCGCATCAAAAGTGTGTGCAGCGTGGAGACCGAGCGTGGCGTAGCCGGGGGCGGCCTGGGAGTTCGCATCGTTGACAAACACTTGGCTTGACGCATGGGCGTCCAGGCCCCAACGCCAGCCGGCGGCAGGTCGGTGATCCAGTCCTACATGCAGCACTGTGCGGGCCGTGCCTGGTAAACGTCGGCCGGTCCTGGCTGATGCCGCGGCATCTCCGGCGGTTTCTTCAAAATACGCATCGAGCCAGGTGAAGGCGACGCGCGGCGTCCATGCGCCGCGGTTGCCAGTGTCGCTCTGCCACGCCAACTCCAGGCCGCGCCTTCGCACGTTGGCCGCATTGCCATAAATTGTGCGTCCGCCCAGGCTGGCAATCGGCACGATTTCGTCCTTGGTTCGAGCGTCGAAGACTGCGGCGCTCCAGCGTTGTGTGCCGGCTTGCCACTTGGCACCCAATTCCACTTGCTGCGTGCGGGCAGCGCCCAGCGCAAAGTTCGATCCGCTCCCAGTCGCGCTGTAGGCTTGCTCGCTCAGGGTGGGCGATTCAAAACCGCCTCCTGCGTTGGCGTAGAGGTTCAGCGCATCGCTGGCGGCCCACACCAGGCCCAGCGCTGGAGTGGTGTGCGAGAAAGTTCTGGCTCCACTGTCGTCGGGGTTGCTGGCGCGCACGTAGTGATCGTCCACCGCGAGCCGCACGCGCGTGAAACGCGCACCAGCTACCAGCCGCAGCCGCTCGGACACCCAGGCGTCCACCTGTGCATAGGCATCCGTGTTCCCTGCTCGATCAGTCTCGTCGCGTTGCAGCGCGCCAGACGCGCCACGGTCGTTGACGAAGCCGCGCCGGTCCTCAACGAGCCGGTCGGCGTTGACGCCAAGGGTCCAGGTCATGGGCAGGCCAGAAGGCAGCCGAAGCTGGTGTGTCCAGGCCGCGCCCGCGCCGTAGTAGTTGCGCGCCAGGTCGACCACGCCGCCAGCGCTGGTGGCGCCGCTGCCGGCAAAAGCCAAGGTCTGGCGCAGCTCGCGCGTGCCGCCATACCCCAGGATGCGCAGCTCGTCTTGCGGGCCGAGGCGCTGCTCCCACACCACGCCCAGCTGGTTTTGCGACACCGCCTTGCGGGTGTTGAAAATCTCGGCGGCCGGTTGTACCTGGCGGGGATCGGCATCGAATTGCGCGCGTGTCAGACCCAGCGGGTCTTGCGCGCTCGGCTGGTCATACAGATTGACCAGGGCCGTCACTCGGGTGTCGCTGTTGGGCCGCGCGACCCACTTGCTGTTGAGGTGGACACGCTCGGCCGCGCTGTGCGGGCGCCAGCCGTCGGTCTCGAATCGCACGACGTCGATCAGCCCGCCCAGCTCGGCGTTGCCCACATCGACAGATGCGCCGAGCAGCCGTTCACCGTTCGATCCGAGCGCGACC
>JBBSRE010000393.1:0-3080 GCA_038243365.1 Burkholderiales bacterium
CAGCGGCAAGATAGAAAGGGCGAAAGCCCAGCCGCAGCACGGGCCAGCCGTGCAAGGCCGTTTTGCCAGGTACGGCAGCGCCGACCCGCCTCAAGGGGGGAAACGGTGTTTTCATGGATTCAACTTGGATTCATTTGGACTGGCTCTGCGCTAACCGTTAACCGCTAACCGCTAACCGCTAACCGCTAACCGCTAAGTTAACATTCATTTTGTATGAATTTTACAGCGTCACGAGAATTTGATCAATTGCTGACGCCAAGTAAGAACAGTGCGTCGTGCAAGTGACCTGCTCCCGTCGGGGCCGTGCCATTCATTACGAGGAAGTACAGGGTTGAAGTACGAATCCATCTCGGCGGTGGTTGAAGTGCTTTGAGCTGCACCGCCAGCGCGCTGGCGATGCAACTCGGCGAATTTCGCCGGTGGCATGCCGTCTCAACTGCATGCCGCTTTGGCAGGTTTAGTACGACATGGGCCTGTAGTTCCTGCAGGAAGGCGACTGCGATCGCTCACTCACAGAGGTTGAAGCACTTCAGGGCACTCACCCGCATCGGAGACTGCCAAACAGACCGTACATTGCTATTATTTATGTAGCTGCTTGCGCATTGCCTACGGGCTTCATAGCCATATTTCACCAACATTTTCCGCTGAGGGCGGTTTCGCACCTGTCCGCCGTCTGCGGCTTGGCACGAACCCGCTGCTGGGGGGATGACCTCTTCTTTGCGAAGAGAGTTCGCTTCGGTCCATTTGCACGCACATTCGTACGTTCCCCTTCTAGCCCGCTGACAGCTTTAGCACGCCATGCGCTTCTGCAACAACGAGCTCTGTCAGCGCAAGCTCAAAACGCTTTGGCCATGAAAAAATGCACGCAGCCTATGCAGCTTGCGTGCTTTTGAAAAACAGCCCGACGGCTCTATTCAAATCGATCGTTGCGTGAACTCAGGCGCTGTCTTTTTTGTAGTTGGCAAGGCCTTCGAGAATTTCCTTGTGCGCGGCGTCGATGCCTTCCCAGCCGAGCACCTTGACCCACTTGCCTTCTTCAAGATCTTTGTAGTGCTCAAAGAAATGGCTCAAGGCTTTGAGCCGCGCGGGGTTCACGTCTTCGACATTCTTCCAGGCGGAATACATGGCAAGCACTTTGTTGGTGGGCACTGCCAGCACCTTGCCGTCGACACCCGCTTCGTCCTCCATCTTCAGGATGCCAAGCGCGCGGCACGGCACGACTACGCCCGGGTGTAGCGGATACGGCGTGATGACGAGCACGTCAACCGGATCGCCATCGCCGCTCAAGGTCTGTGGGATGTATCCGTAGTTGGACGGGTAATACATCGCCGTTGTCATGAAACGGTCCACGAAAATAGCGCCCGATTCCTTGTCGACTTCGTATTTGATCGGGTCGGAATCCATGGGGATTTCAATCACGACGTTGAAGGATTCAGGGATGTTGTTGCCAGGGGTGACGCTGTTGAGGGACATGGTTGCCTGTGGTGGATCAAAAAAACAGCGCCGCTGCGGGCGCTCATGGGACTAACCCTTATTTTAGGCCTGCAGCCCTTTCAGTCAGCTTGCAGAGCGGCTTTTCCGGGGTAAATTGGGGCGTTGGCCAATCGTCTCCCGGTGCCGGGCGCGAGGAAGCAACGCAGCGGAGCTCACACCGATGCGTTGTGAACTCCACCCGTGCGAAACAACACCTGGAGCGTAATAAGAATGGCTGCAAACACAGCGTCTCACTTTCCCCTCATCCTCGCCTTGGTCTGTGGACTGATAGCCGTGGGCTACGGCATCTGGGCCCGCGCCTGGATTCTGGGCAAAGATCCTGGCAACCCCCGCATGCAGGAGATCGCCGCAGCCATTCAGGCAGGCGCGGCGGCTTACCTGGCGCGGCAATACAAGACCATCGCCATCGTCGGTGTGGTGCTGGCCATCCTCATCGGCTTATTCCTCGACGGCAAGACAGCCGTCGGATTTGTGATCGGGGCGGTGCTCTCGGGCGCTTGCGGCTTCATTGGCATGAACGTGTCGGTGCGCGCCAATGTGCGTACCGCGCAGGCTGCCACGCAAGGCATTGGCCCGGCACTGGATGTAGCGTTTCGCGGCGGCGCCATCACCGGCATGCTCGTCGTCGGTTTGGGCCTGCTGGGCGTCACCGGCTTCTACTGGTATCTCGTGGGGAACAACCCCGTAGCCGGTGGTCCCGTCACATTGACAGAGCTGCTCAACCCGTTGATTGGCTTTGCCTTCGGTTCATCGCTGATATCCATCTTTGCGCGCCTGGGCGGCGGCATTTTTACCAAAGGCGCTGACGTGGGCGCCGACTTGGTGGGCAAGGTGGAAGCCGGTATTCCCGAAGACGACCCGCGCAACCCGGCGGTCATCGCCGACAACGTGGGTGACAACGTGGGCGACTGCGCCGGCATGGCGGCCGACCTGTTCGAGACCTATGCGGTGACGCTGATTGCCACCATGGTGCTGGGCTCGCTGATGATCGTGAGTGCACCCGTCAGCGCCATGCTGTACCCGTTGGCTTTGGGGGCCGTCTCCATCGTGGCGAGCATCATTGGCTGCTTTTTTGTCAAAGCTTCGCCAGGTATGAAAAACGTCATGCCAGCGCTGTACAAGGGCCTGGCGATTGCCGGCGTGTTATCGCTGATTGCGTTCTGGTTCGTCACAGCCTGGATCGTCCCGGACAACGCGATCACGACCACTGGAACGCAGATGCGCCTGTTCGGGGCCTGCGCCACCGGCTTGGTATTGACTGCGGCATTGGTATGGATCACCGAGTTTTATACCGGCACACAGTACGCGCCGGTGCAGCACATCGCGCAGGCGTCCACCACTGGGCATGGCACTAACATCATTGCGGGCTTGGGTGTGTCCATGCGTTCGACCGCCTGGCCCGTGATTTTTGTCTGCGCGGCGATACTGGTGTCTTACCAGCTCGCGGGTTTGTATGGCATTGCAGTGGCCGCCACCGCCATGCTCAGCATGGCCGGCATCGTGGTCGCACTGGACGCTTACGGCCCCATCACCGATAACGCCGGCGGCATTGCCGAGATGGCCGACATGCCGCCTGAAGTGCGCGC
>JBBSRE010000394.1:0-3080 GCA_038243365.1 Burkholderiales bacterium
CAATGGCGATCTGCTGGATACCCAGCACCTTGAAGGGACGTGTTGGGGGGCTCATGCAAATGCTCCTTCTGAGGGAATGGTGCCGTTCGGACCTACACACGCAGCATCTGCGCCTGTGTTGGGTGCCGCACTTTGCGGCGTGAATTGGCGGGGTTGCAGCCCGAGCTTGGCGAGCAGCTGCATGTCAGCTTGCGCATTCGGGTTGCCAGTGACGAGCAGCTGGTCACCGTAAAAAATGGAGTTGGCGCCGGCCAGAAAACACAGCGCCTGCACCGCTTCGCTCATCTGCTGGCGGCCCGCGGAAAGTCGCACCCGCGCTGTGGGCATGGTGATGCGCGCGACGGCAATGACGCGCACGAACTCCAGTGGGTCCACCGGCTCGCTGTCGGCCAAAGGCGTGCCGGGCACGCGCACCAGGCTGTTGATGGGGACCGACTCAGGGTACGGCGCCAGGTTGGCGAGTTGCGCGATCAAACCCGCGCGGTGCACGGGCGCTTCGCCCATGCCAATGATGCCGCCGCAGCACACGCTGATGCCCGCTGCGCGCACGTGCTGCAAGGTGTCAAGCCGGTCTTGGTAGGCGCGGGTGCTCACCACATCCTCGTAATACTCGGGCGCGGTGTCCAGGTTGTGGTTGTAGTAATCAAGGCCGGCATCTTTCAACGCCAGAGCTTGCTGGGGCTCCAACATGCCCAGCGTGGCGCAGGTTTGCAGGCCCAGGCCCTTGACTGCCGCTACCAAGCCGGAGACTTTTTCGATATCACGGTCCTTGGGCGCGCGCCAGGCTGCGCCCATGCAAAACCGTGTGGCACCCGCGTCTTTGGCTGCTTGCGCGGCGCGCAGCACCTCGTCCACCTGCATGAGCTTCTGGGCTTCGACGCCGGTGTCGTACTGCGCGGCTTGCGGGCAATAGCCGCAGTTCTCGGAGCAACCACCGGTCTTGACCGAAAGCAGTGTGGCCAGCTCTATATCGCCCTCTGGCCAGTGCGCACGGTGTACTGTTTGCGCTTCGAACAACAGGTCGAGCAAGGGACGCTCCAGCAGTTCTTGCACAGCGGCCACGCTCCAAGGCCCGGTTGATTCCGCGATGCGCGCAGGCCGGTGCACCGCCACCGCATGCGTTGCCACGGCGCTGCTCATACGAATTCCAGGATGACCTGGTCCACGCTGAGCGATTCGCCCTTGCCGGCCACCAGCTTGCCCACCACGCCGTCTTGCGTGGCCAGCAATACGTTCTCCATCTTCATGGCCTCGATCACGGCCAGCTTTTCGCCAGCTTGCACCTTCTGCCCAACGTGGACCGCCACATCCACCAGCAAGCCGGGCATGGGAGAGAGCAAGAATTTCGACAAATCGGGCGGCGCTTTGTACGGCATCAAGCGGTGCAACTGCGCGCCCAACGGGGAGAGCACCAGAGCCTCCATCTGCGCGCCGTTGTGCGAGACGCGCAGTGCCAAAGGGTTCTTGCCGACGCCGCGCTCCACTTGCGCGGTAAAGCCTTGCCCGTTGCAATTGCCCTGAACCCGGCTATTGCCCAGCGTGACCGTGCTCTCAATTTTGTAGCTTTTCGCGCCTATGGTGACTGCGCTGGAGCCCGATTTGGCTTGAAAATCTGTGACGGTCACCGCATGCTGCTCGTGCTGGCCCTCGGCGCCCAGCGCCACCACGACGAACGCTTCTGCCACCTTCAGTTCGTGCCCCGCCATCTGCCCGCTGATGCCCGACGCGCGCGCACGGTAGCGCCGGTGCATGAAGGCCGCCAGCGCCACCAAAAACAGCGGGTCGTCGTGCGGTACGTCTTCGGCGTGAAAACCATCGGCGTAGTGCTCGGCGATAAAGCCGGTGTTGAACTGGCCCGAGACGAAATCAGGGTGCGCGAGCAGTGCCGACTGGAAAGGGATGTTGCTGCTGATGCCGCGGATGACAAAACCGTTCAGCGCGGCGCGCATCTTGTGGATGGCGTCGCTCCGGTCGGCTCCATGCACGATGAGCTTGGCGATCATCGAGTCGTAGTACATGGGGATCTCGCCGCCTTCATACACTCCGGTGTCCACGCGCACGCCGTATTTGTTGTCGGGCTCGGCCTGGAACATCGTTTGCTCAGGCGGCGAGAAGCGCACGAGACGCCCGGTGCTGGGCAAAAAGCCTCGGAACGGGTCTTCGGCGTTGATGCGGCACTCGATCGCCCAGCCGTCGCGCTTCACCTCGGCCTGGGTGATCGGCAGGGGTTCGCCCGCCGCCACGCGAATCATGAGCTCCACCAAGTCCAGCCCGGTGATGCATTCCGTCACCGGGTGCTCCACCTGCAGGCGGGTATTCATCTCTAAAAAGTAGAACGACTCGTCCTTGCCGACCACGAACTCCACCGTGCCGGCCGACTCGTATTTGACTGCCTTGGCCAGCGCTACTGCTTGCTCACCCATGGCCTTGCGCGTGGCGTCGGAGATGAAGGGCGACGGCGCCTCCTCGATCACCTTCTGGTGCCGGCGCTGGATCGAGCATTCGCGCTCGTTGAGGTAGACCACGTTGCCCTGGCTATCGCCGATCAGCTGAATCTCGATGTGGCGCGGCTCCTCGACAAACTTCTCGATGAACACCCGGTCGTCGCCAAAGCTGCTGCGGGCTTCGTTTTGGCACGAGGTAAAGCCTTCCAGCGCTTCCTTGTCATTCCACGCGACGCGCAGACCCTTGCCGCCGCCGCCCGCGCTGGCCTTGATCATCACGGGGTAGCCAATGCCCTTGGCGATTTCCACGGCTTTCTCGGCTGACTCGAGGGCGTCATTCACGCCTGGAATGCAGTTGACCCCGGCTGCACCTGCCAATTTTTTGGATTCAATCTTGTCGCCCATGGCGGCAATCGAATGGTGCTTGGGACCAATAAAGATCAGGCCTTCTTCTTCTACGCGTTTGGAGAAATCGGCGTTCTCGCTCAAAAAACCGTAGCCGGGGTGAATCGCCTGCGCGCCAGTCTTCTTGGCCGCCGCAATGATGCGGTCAGCCTGCAAATAACTCTCGCGGCTGGGCGCAGCGCCGATGTGTACCGCTTCATCGGCCAGCTTGACGTGGCGCGCTTCTCGGTC
>JBBSRE010000395.1:0-3065 GCA_038243365.1 Burkholderiales bacterium
CGCGGATGGCGGCAAGCGCCTGCGTCAGCTGCTCATCGGTCTGGCCGGGCCGGCGAGCGGCGCCAGCGTGGGTGGAGGGGGCGGCGTCTTGCGGCTCAATACCACCGCCCGGGAATACATAAGCGCCGGGCGCGAAGCTCGCCTTGGATGAGCGGCGCGTCATCAGCACCTCCAAGCCGGCGTCTGCCTGCGGTGCGTCGCGCACCAGCAAGACAGTGGCGGCGGACAGCGTAGCTACGGGGTCGCGCTGCAGGTGCAGCAGCTGGTCAATGCGGGTCATGGCCCATTATCGGGAGTGCGCGGGCAAGCACGGCATCCGCTGGCCATGCCGACCCGGGACCCAACCATCGGACGCTGCGGCGGGGCCGCCCCGCAGCGCCGCTGCCGTCCCCCTTTCGGCGCAGCGAGAGAAGGAGCTGAAAAGGGGTTGAAGGCCGCGGCTCCCAGCCTGACTGAGCAGGTTTGGACGGGCCTGAAGAACTGCTGGCTCTGTCAACTGCACCGAGGCGGCAAAAGCGACTCGGGGATGTGGCGCTATTCAGTCGCGCGACGGGATCTCCAGCCCGCGCTGAACGGCGGGCCGCGCGACAAACACGTCCAGCACCCGCTGCACTTCCTTGAACTCGCTGAACTGCAGCAGCGCAGACGCGTCATAGAAGCCGATCAGGTTGCGCACCCACGGAAACGTGGCGATGTCAGCAATGCTGTAGTCGCTGCCCATAATCCAGTCTCGGCCCAAAAGGTGCTGGTCGAGCACGCCGAGCAGTCGGCGTGTCTCCTTCACATAGCGGTCGCGTGGACGCTTGTCGTCGTAGTCTTTGCCGGCAAACTTGTGAAAGAAGCCCAGCTGCCCGGCCATGGGGCCCAGCCCGCCCACTTGCCACATGACCCACTGAAGGGTTTGGTAGCGCAGCGCTGCGTCGTTTGCCAAAAATTGACCACTTTTCTCGGCCAGGTACCACAGGATGGCGCCGGATTCGAACAGCGGCAACGGCTGGTCGCCCGGGCCGTTCGGATCGATCAGCGCCGGGATCTTGTTGTTCGGGTTGAGCGAGAGGAATTCAGGCGCGGTCTGGTCATCCTTGGCGAAATCGACCAGGTGTGCCTCGTAGGGCAACCCGGTTTCCTCCAGCAGGATCGACGCCTTCACTCCGTTGGGCGTGTTGAGCGAATACAGCTGGATGCGCTCCGGGTGCTGCGCGGGCCACTTCTTCGTGATGGGGAAATCGCTTAGTTTTTTCATGGAAATTTCCTGTGTGTCGATGTTCAATGCGCACCAGCCTACCGGCACTGCGCCTGCATGGTTGTAGGCCACCGGAGCGCCCATAATTGCAGCCATGGAAGTCACGTTCACCAAAATGCAGGGCGCCGGCAATGATTTCGTCATGCTCGACGAAACGCGCCAGCGCTATTCGCTCGGGCCAGCGCAGATTCGCTTCCTGGCCGACCGGCATTTCGGCGTCGGCGCCGATCAGGTGCTGTGCGTGCGACCAGCGCCGTCGCCTGACGTGGATTTCGCCTACGCCATCTACAACGCCGACGGTGGCGAAGTGCAGCAGTGCGGCAACGGCGCGCGCTGTTTTGCGCGCTTCGTGCGCGACAAGGGATTAAGCGACAAGGACCGCCTGCGCGTGCAGACGCTGGGTGGCCCCATCGTGCTGGAGCTCGGTGCCGATGGCGTCACGGTCGACATGGGCCGGCCGGTTTTTGACCCGCTTCAGGCGCCCTTTACCGCCACCGGTTTGCTGCCGCAGGCCGAGGGCCAGTGGCAGACCTGGCCTTTGACCCGTGAAGACCAAGGGCAGGAAACCCTGCTGCATGTGGCAGTGCTGTCCATGGGCAACCCGCACGCGGTGATGCTGGTCGAAGATGTGGACACCGCACCCGTTGCCGAACTGGGCCCGCTGATCTCCAACCACCACCGTTTTCCTGAGCGCACCAACGCCGGTTTCCTGGAAATCGTCGATGCCCACAACGCGCGGCTGCGCGTCTACGAACGCGGCTCTGGCGAAACCCTGGCCTGTGGCACGGGCGCCTGCGCCGCCGTGGTAGCGGGGCTGCGCATGGGGCATTTGGTGTCGCCCGTGCAGGTGCAGACGCTGGGCGGCGCGCTCACCATTGCCTGGAGCGGCCAGGCGGCCGACTCCGTTTTCATGTCCGGCCCGGCCACCACGGTGTTCGAAGGCCGCATTCACCTACCGGAATTTCCATGAGCAACAGCGCTGCTACGCCTCCCATCACCGAAGAGGACATTGCCCAGTTTCTGGCCAACACGCCCGAGTTCTTTGAGCGCCACGCGGAAGTGCTCGCCAGCGTACAAATCGCCAGCGTGCACGGCCAGCGCGCCGTCAGCTTGCAAGAGCGCCAGGCGGAAATGCTGCGCGAGAAGATCAAGGGGCTGGAGCAGCGCGTGATGGAAATGGTGCGCAACAGCCACGACAACGACGCGATTGCGCAAAAGGTGCACGAATGGGGGTGCGAACTGCAACGCATCGGCCACCCCGCCGAACTACCCGCGGCCGTCGTGAGTGGCATCGAGCGGCACTTCGACGTGCCAATGACGGCGCTGCGTGTTTGGGGCGTCGCAGAGATTCACGCCGACCACGCTTTTGCGCAGGGCGTGAGCGACGATGTACGCGCGTTTGGCACATCGCTCACCATGCCTTTTTGCGGGCCCAACCTGGGCTTCGAGCCGGCCAGCTGGCTTGGCCGTATCGCCGTGGACGAGGGCGACAATACGGCGGCGCAATCGCTTGCGTTACTGCCTTTGCGCGAAGGCCCTATCGAGAGCGCAACGCCCGCCTTCGGCCTGCTGGTACTCGGTTCGCCCGACCCGCACCGCTTCGAAGCCACCATGGGAACCGAATTTCTCTCTCGCATGGCCGAGCTCGCCAGTGCGGCGCTCCAGCGCCTACGCTGAGGCACCGGCTCGCGCTGCTTTCTGCTTCTCTGAGGAAGCCATTGCCACAGCGCCGTGACCCCGACCACCACAATCCCCCCCGAAGTGGAGCGCTACCTCGCGTACGTGCGCGTGGAAAAGCGCTTGGCTGATCGCACTTGCACGC
>JBBSRE010000396.1:0-3060 GCA_038243365.1 Burkholderiales bacterium
CTGCGCCTGTTGCCGGTCTCGGCCCTTCCCGAGGTCGACTACCCGACGATTCAGGTCACCACGCTGTATCCCGGCGCCAGCCCCGATGTGATGACCGCCACTGTCACCGCGCCCCTGGAGCGGCAGTTCGGGCAAATTCAGGGCCTTACGCAAATGTCGTCCACCAGCTCAGGCGGCGCCTCTGTGATCACGCTGCGCTTTGGGCTCAAGGTGGCGATGGATGTGGCCGAGCAGGAGGTGCAAGCCGGCATCAACGCGGCCAGCAATCTGCTCCCGAACGACCTGCCGGTGCCGCCGCTCTACAGCAAGATCAACCCGGCGGATGCACCCATCCTGACGCTGGCGATCACCTCGCCCTCGCTGCCGGTCATCCGTGTCAACGATCTGGTGGAAAACCGCCTGGCGCCGCGCCTCTCGCAGGTGGCCGGCGTGGGCCTGGTGGCGGTGGCCGGCGGGCGTCGTCCGGCCGTGCGCATCCAGGTGAACCCGACCACGCTGGCGGGCCTGGGCCTCACGCTGGAAGAGGTGCGCACCGCCATCGCCGCCGCCAACGTGCGCCAGGCCAAAGGCGGGTTTGACGGGCCCGAGCGGGCCTCCACCATCGACGCCAACGACCAGCTGCAGTCGGCCGCCGAATACCGCAACCTGGTGCTGGCGTACCGCAATGGCGCGCCCATTCGCCTGCGCGACATCGCGGAAACCGTGGACGACGCCGAGAACACCCGCCTCGCTGCCTGGGCCGGCACGCAGGACACTGCCAGCCAGCCCGGCGTCATCCTCAATATCCAGCGCCAGCCGGGCGCCAATGTGATCGACACGGTGGACCGCATCCAGGCACTGCTGCCCCAATTGCGCGGCACGCTGCCGGCCTCGCTGGACGTGCAGGTGCTGAGCGACCGCACCGTGACCATCCGCGCGTCGGTGCGCGACATGCAGTACGAACTGCTGCTGGCCATTGCGCTGGTGGTGGCGGTCATCTTTGTGTTTCTGCGCAGCGGCACTGCCACGTTGATTCCCGCAGTGGCGGTGCCGCTCTCGCTCATCGGCACGCTGGGCGTGATGTACCTGGCGGGCTTCTCCATCAACAATCTGACCTTGATGGCGCTGACGATTTCCACCGGCTTTGTGGTGGACGACGCGATCGTCATGATCGAGAACATCGCCCGCCACCTCGAAGTGGCCGCAGAAGCTGGCGACACCACCCTCACGCCCCTGCAGGCCGCGCTTGACGGCTCTCACCAGATCGGCTTCACCATCATCTCGCTGACGGTCTCCCTGATCGCGGTGCTGATTCCCCTGCTGTTCATGGGCGACGTGGTGGGGCGCTTGTTCCATGAGTTCGCCATCACCATGGCAGTGGCCATCGTTATCTCTGCCGTGGTGTCGCTCACGCTCACGCCCATGCTGTGCGCGCGGTTGCTGCGTGCGCCTGAGCCGGAAAAGCATGGGCGGCTCTACCACGCCACCGGGCGGTTTTTCGACCGCACCATTGCCGCCTATGGCCGCATGCTCGAGCGCGTGCTGGACCACAGCGCGCTCACCTGGGTGGTGTTCCTTGGCACGCTCGCGCTCACCGCACTGCTCTATGTGTGGGTGCCCAAAGGGTTCTTTCCCACGCAAGACACCGGCTTGCTGCAGATCACGACAGAGGCCGACCAATCGGTGTCGTTTGCCGCAATGGCCGAGCGCCAGCAGTCGGTGGCCGAGCGCCTGCTGCAAGACCCTGCGGTGCATACCGTGTCCTCGTTCATCGGCGTCGACGGTCAGAACGCCACGCTCAACGCCGGCCGTTTGCTGGTCTCGTTGCAGCCCCACGGAACGCGGCCCTCGGCTACCGAAGTGCAGCAGCGCCTGGTGCAGTCCACGCGCGACCTGCCGGGCATCCAGGTGTTCGTGCAGCCGGTGCAAGACCTCACCATCGAGGACCGCGTGGCGCGCACGCAGTACCAGTTGCTGCTGTCGTCGGTGGACGCGGCGGCGCTTGGCACTGCAGCGCAGCGCTTGCAGCAGCGCCTTGCCGCACTGCCGCAGCTGACCGATGTGGCCAGCGATCTGCAGGACAAGGGTTTGCAGGCCTACGTCACCATTGACCGGGCCGAGGCCAGCCGGCGCGGCGTCACCGTGGCCGCCATCGACACCGCGCTCTACAACGCCTTTGGCCAGCGGCAGATTTCCACCATCTTCACGCAATCGAACCAGTACCGCGTGGTGCTGGAAGTGGCGCCGCGCATGGCGCTCGGGCCCGAGGCGCTGCATGGCAGTTATTTGCCGGTAACCGGCACGGGCGCCAAGGCTGCGCCGGTGCCACTGTCCTCGGTGGCGCGGGTGGAAGAGCGCAGCATGCCGCTGGCCGTGAATCACGTGGGCCAATTGCCGGCTGCCACGCTGTCGTTCAACGCGGCGCCCGGCGTGGCGTTGGGCGAAGCCGTGGCGGCGGTCAAGCAGGCGATTGCGAGCGCGCGCGAGGAAGGCGTTGTGGGGATCGCCGTGGACACCAGTTTCCAGGGCGCCGCGTTGGCGTTTGAGGCATCGCTTTCCAACACGCTGCTGCTGATCTTGGCGGCTGTGGTGACGATGTACATCGTGCTCGGCGTGTTGTACGAGAGCCTGGTGCACCCGGTGACCATTTTGTCGACCTTGCCTTCTGCGGCGGTGGGTGCGCTGCTGGCGCTGATGATCTCCGGCGCGCCGCTCGATATCGTGGCGGTGATCGGCATCATTCTGCTGATCGGCATCGTCAAGAAGAACGCGATCATGATGATTGACTTCGCGCTGGACGCGCAGCGAGAGCGGGGCCTAGCACCGCGCGCTGCGATCACCGAGGCGTGTTTGCTGCGCTTTCGGCCGATCTTGATGACGACGTTGGCGGCGCTGTTTGGGGCGTTGCCTTTGATGCTGGGCGGGGGTGTGGGGAGTGAGTTGCGGTTTCCACTGGGGGTGACGGTGGTGGGTGGGTTGATCGTGAGTCAGTTGCTTACTTTGTTTACGACGCCGGTGATTTATCTGACTTTTGAGAAAGCGGCGGAGCGGTGGCGGGCGCGGCGGGAGCGCCAGGAGCAG
>JBBSRE010000397.1:0-3054 GCA_038243365.1 Burkholderiales bacterium
CGGCGCTGTGCAAGGCGCGCAGCGGCCACCACGACACGCCCCAGACAAAGGCGTTAAACAGCAGCGCAAGAACTGGGCGTGTGGAAGACATCAAGAAAAATATGAGAGAAAAATGGCTGCAGTGCTTAATGGCTTTGCGCAAGCAGCTATCAATTTACGAGTAAGAAAGCGACCGAGACCCCAACGCCCCAACGCCCCAAAGCCCCAACGCAATGACTTTCTGCGCAAGCCTTGTGAGACTGTGCCGGCGCGCTGGCAGCGGCACCGAGGCGGGCTGCAACGCGCCACTTCGCATCCAAAGTGCAGGCCTTGCCATTGTCAAAAAATGCTTCCGCCCTGTCAGACCCACAGATGACAGCCGAGTCGAGCGAAGCAGACGCTTCTTCGGCTGCGCTCGGCCTCTACCCTCACTGCCGCTCAGTGCATGGCGCCGCCGCGCGCCACTTCCAGCAAGTGCTCGACCTCTTCGGTGTGGTGGCGGCAGTTGTGGCGGTGCCAGCGGCCAATCAGCCACATGGTGCCGGCGACGAGCACGCCAAACACGGTGATGGCTCCAAATACCGACAACCCCAGCTTGAGTGAGAGGCTGTAGAACGCGCCCATCCCGAGGATGGCCGCCTGCTCGTTGAAGTTTTGCACCGCAATCGAGCGCCCTGAGCCCATGAGGTTGTGACCCCGATGTTGCAGCAGTGCGTTCATGGGCACCACCAGAAAGCCGCCCAGACCACCCAGCAGAATCAGAAACGGCACGGCGATCCAGATGTTGTTGATGAACACCATGCAGACCAGCAGCAGTCCCATGGCAATACCCAGGGGAATGACCTTCGTGGCCGAATCGAGCCGCATGCGCATGGACGCCAGCACCGCCCCGGCCGCCGTTCCAATGGCAACCACGCCGGTCAGCGCCGAGGCCTGCGTGGTGTTGTAGCCCAGCGCCACCGCCGCCCAGGCCAATACGATGAACTTGAGGTTGCCGCCGGCGCCCCAGAACAAGGTGGTGGTGGAGAGCGAAATCTGACCCAGGCGGTCGCGCCACAGACGGGAGTTGCAGGACCAGAAATCGGGCAACAGCGACAGAGCGCTCGCGATCACGCCGGATTCTGGTGTGCGCCGCATCGGCCGCATTTCAACGCCTGTGTGGGCGATGCACAGGTTGAACCCTGCGGCCAGCGCGTAGACCGCGATCAACGCGGCGATGGCGGCCCCGGGCGCCGTGGAGACACCCGTGTCGATAACCGGAAAATCAAAACCCAGCATCCAGCCCGACACTCGTTGCCCGATCAGCTGGCCGCCCAGCAGCACGCCCAGAATGATGGAGGCGATGGTCAGCCCCTCGATCCAGCCGTTGGCCTTGACCAGCTGCGATGGCGGCAGCAATTCCGTCAGGATGCCGTACTTGGCCGGGGAATAGGCGGCTGCACCCAGGCCCACCACTGCGTATGCAATGAGCGGGTGCGAGCCAAACAGCATCATGATGCAACCCACAATCTTGATGGCGTTGCTGACGAACATGACACGCCCTTTGGGCAGGGCATCCGCGAACGCTCCTACGAACGGCGCCAGCACCACGTAGAACAACGCGAACATCGGCACCAGCGCCGCACGCTGCCATTCGGGAGAGCCTCCGGTCCGTAGCAGTTCGACCGCGGCGACGAAGAGGGCGTTGTCGGCCAGCGAGCTGAAAAACTGCGCCGACATGATGGTGTAAAAACCGCGCTTCATCAGGGTGCAAAAATGGCCATTTCAGAGGGCAGATGGCCGTAGTCATCGGGCGGTGGACGAAGGAGCGGCGGTTATATCACGCACGTCTGGACACACCTGACTGACGCGGTGCCAAAATCCTCTGCCAAAGCTCGTGCCGTCTTCCTCCGAACCGCCCGCCATGCCTCGTCCTATATCCGCCTGCATCCACACCGCTGCATTGACGCACACCCTGGAGCGCGCCCGCGCTGCCGCGCCGGACGCGCGTGTCTGGGCAGTGGTCAAAGCCAATGCCTACGGCCACGGAATAGAGCGCGTCTTTGAATCGTTCCGCGCTGCCGATGGCTTTGCCCTGCTGGACCTGGCCGAAGCCGAGCGGGTAAGGCATTTGGGCTGGCGCGGGCCCATCCTGTTGCTGGAAGGCATCTTTGAGCCGCGCGACCTGGAGCTGTGCTCGCGCCTGGGGCTGTGGCACACCGTGCACTGCGATGAGCAGATCGACATGCTGGCTGCCCACAAGACGCAGGTTCCGCAGCGGGTGTTTCTGAAACTCAACTCCGGCATGAACCGCCTGGGTTTCTCGCCCGTGCGCTATCGCAGCGCCTGGGCACGGCTGGACGCACTGACTCAGGTGGACGAAATTTGCCACATGACCCACTTCTCGGACGCCGACGGCGCTGGCGGCATCGCGAACCAGTGGCAAAAGTTTCGCAGCGCGACGCAAGACCTGCCTGGTGAACGCAGCGTGTGCAACAGCGCCGCCATCCTGCGACATGCGGAGGACGCGGATGTGCGCGGCGACTGGGTGCGCGCCGGCATCGCACTCTACGGCAGCGCGCCTGATTTCCCTGCGCACAGCGCCGCGTCCTGGCAACTGTCCCCCACCATGTCGCTGGCGTCGCAATTGATCGGCACGCAGCAGCTGCAGCCGGGCGACACGGTGGGTTACGGCTCGCGTTTTCGGGCCGAGGCGCCGATGACCATCGGCGTAGTGGCCTGTGGCTACGCCGATGGCTATCCGCGGCACGCCGATACCGGCACCCCGGTGCTGGTGGCCGGCGTGCGCACCCGCACGGTCGGCCGCGTCAGCATGGACATGATCACGGTGGATCTGGAGCCTGTGCGCGCGGCGGGCATCGAACCGGCCTCTGGCACCGGCGTGACGCTGTGGGGCCAGGCGCACAACGGCACGGTCTTACCCATTGACGACGTAGCACAGGCCGCCGGCACGGTGGGCTATGAGCTGATGTGTGCGTTGGCCCCGCGTGTGCCTGTGGACGTGGACTAAAAGCATCAGGGTCATTTCTGCGCGGGCCGATGGCGGATGCCGGTGGCCGGCCACGGCCGGCTATC
>JBBSRE010000398.1:0-3028 GCA_038243365.1 Burkholderiales bacterium
AAGACACGCAAGCAGAGTTTTAGGTCAAATGTGCCTCTAGCGCTTACTGATAAAGCGCAAACAGCTACCAAAAGCATAGTGACTAGCGATGCCGGCAGCAGCGCCGTACACGCCGAATTCGAACCGCCCGAATACAAAACCAGCTACCAGGCCGGCTACGCGCAACATCTGCGCGACGCGCTACCGCACGCCACCTTTGTGGCCTTTACCGGCACCCCCGTGAGCGGCACCGACCGCGACACGCGCGCGGTGTTTGGTGACTACATCCATGTCTATGACATGCAGCAGGCCAAGGAAGACGGCGCCACCGTGGCCATTTATTAGGAAGCCGCCTGGCCAAGCTGCGTCTAAAAGACGACGAGCTGGCCCTGCTGGATGAAGAGGTCGACGAGCTGGCCGAGGACGAAGAAGAGAGCACCCAGGCCCAGCTCAAAAGCCGCTGGGCAGCGCTGGAAAAAGTGGTGGGTGCCACGCCGCGCATTGCCAGCGTGGCTGCGGACTTGGTGGCGCACTTTGAAGAACGGAACAAGGCCCAGGACGGCAAGGCCATGGTGGTGGCGATGAGCCGCGACATCTGCGTGCACCTGTACGACGAAATCGTGCGCCAGCGCCCCGACTGGCACGACGCTGACCCGGAGCAGGGCGTCATCAAAGTGGTGATGACCGGCAGCGCGAGCGACAAAGCCTTGCTGCGCCCGCACATCTACAGCGCCCAGGTGAAAAAACGGCTGGAAAAGCGCTTCAAAGACCCAGCCGACCCGCTGCGCATCGTCATCGTGCGCGACATGTGGCTCACAGGGTTTGACGCGCCGTGCGTGCACACCATGTACGTGGACAAGCCCATGAAGGGCCACAACCTGATGCAGGCCATCGCCCGCGTGAACCGCGTGTTCAAGGACAAGCAGGGCGGGCTGGTGGTGGACTACATCGGCATTGGCAACGAGCTCAAGGCGGCGATGAAGGAGTACACCGCCAGCCAGGGGCGGGGCAAGCCCACGGTGGACGCACATGAGGCGCTGTCGCTATTGCTGGAAAAGATGGACGTGTTGCGCGCCCTGCTGCACGGCCACAACTGGTCCGGGTTTTTGACCGGCGGACACAAAGCCTTGGCTGGCGCGGCCAACCATGTGCTGGGCATTCGACCTGAAAATAAAGACCAGCGCAGCGATGGCAAACGTCGGTTTGCGGATGCCGCGCTCGCCATGACCAAGGCCTTCAGCCTGTGCTGCACGTTGGATGAAGCCAAAGCGCTGCGTGAGGAAGTGGCTTTCTTCCAGGGGGTGAAAGTCATCCTGACCAAACGCGACATCACCACACAGAAAAAGACCGACGAACAGCGTGACGCGGCCATTCGCCAAATCATCAGCCAGGCGGAGGTGAGCGAGCGGGTGGTAGACATCTTTGACGCCGTAGGGCTCGACAAACCCAACATCGGTTTGCTCGACGACGACTTCCTGGCCCAGGTCAAAAACCTGCCCGAGCGCAATCTGGCGGTGGAGCTGCTGGAGCGTTTACTGGAAGGGGAAATCAAGGCCAAGTTCGCTACCAACGTGGTGCAGCAGCGCAAATTCTCCGATTTGCTAACCAACGTTATTGCGCGTTACCAGAACCGCAGCATCGAAACCGCCCAGGTGATGGAAGAACTGGTCGACATGGCCAAGAAGTTCCGCCAGGCCGCGAGCCGGGGAGAGGAGATGGGCCTGAGCGAAGACGAGGTGCGCTTCTACGACGCGCTGGCACACAACGAATCGGCCGTGCGCGAGCTGACGGATGAAACCCTGAAGAAGATCGCCCATGAGCTGACCGATAACCTGCGCAAGAACATCACTGTGGACTGGAGCCAGCGCGAGAGCGTGCGCGCCAGCCTGCGGCTGATGGTCAAGCGCATCCTGCGCAAATACAAATACCCGCCGGACCTGCAGGAGCCCGCCATTGAACTGGTGTTGCAGCAGGCCGAGGCACTGGGCGAGGCCTGGACGGTATGACGTCGTTCACTGCGGGCGCCCCACGCGCCACGCAGGACGTGCCCACCCACACTCCGTCCCGGCACCATCACCCCGCTCGCCAGCGTTTTTCTCGATTGGCCGGGCTTCGCCGTGGTCGACAAGATCACGCCGTATGACCTGTGGTGCGAAATCGTCGAGAAGCAGAACCGCGCACTTGGCATGGTGGTGGCCGCCATGTGCCTGGGCATCAGCATCATCGTGGCGGCGGCGATTCATTGAGCCTGCCACAGTTCGTCTGAGGCGCCTGACACAGTGGCGCTGCCTTTTTGGCTACGCCGCTGCTGGCGTTGGCACAGGGCCGTCTAACTTGCGGCCAAGCCCTCAGGCGCGTGCAAAAGTACCGCGCCTGCAAAGTGCGCAAAGACATCCGCCAGGCGCAAACGTCCATCCTCCGTGCCGTGCGTCTGGCCGGCCACGAGATCGGTCAGTTCCAGCCCGCGCAGCGCCTGCGGCAGGGCAATCCAGGTGTCGAGCCAAGCGTCCTCACCAGTGAGAACAGGCGCTAGTGGCGACGACTTTGTCGCAGAGGCCTTGCCGGCAGACTGCTGCAGTGTCGCCGTCAGCCGCACGACCAGCACGACCATGCAGGCGCCCTGGTGGCGGCGCAGGTAGGCAATGACATGGGAGGCGCGCGCGCCGCGCACGCGCAGCGGTTCGTAGCTGCCATCGCGCAGCAGCGCGGGCTGGGCCCGACGCAGCTCCAGCAGGCGCCATGTCGACCACAGCTTGGCGCGGCCGTCGGTCGGCTGCTGGGCCCATTGGTTCACCTGGGCGCGGAGCGCTTGCGCGTCGCCGCAGGAGGCCAGCGCACGCAGTTCTTCCAGTAGCACATGGCGCCGCACAAAATCGACCGGGCGTCGGTTGTCCGGGTCGACCAGGCTGTCATCGAATAGCTCGGTGCCCTGGTACAGATCCGGTACGCCAGGGCCGCTGTATTTGAGCAACACCATGCTGAGCGAATTGAGCGCACCATGCCAGCGCAGCGTGTCGGCCAGCGCATGCAGCTCGTCCAGAAAGCGACT
>JBBSRE010000399.1:0-3016 GCA_038243365.1 Burkholderiales bacterium
ACCGGCGCACGCAGGCGCCATGGCTGGGGTGTGCGCCAGTTTACGCGCGCGGGGGTGTGAGCTGCTGGGCATAGCGACAACAGGCTGCAAAGTTTGAGCTCTTGCTCTTGCTCTTGCATTCGTTTTGACAAATTAACCGAAGTTAACGCGCCAGTTGAGCCGCACGTGAAAACTGCACTCTTAGAGTTTTACCGCCCGTCGCTCACGGAGACCGTACATGTTTTCTTTTCGTTCCCCCTCGTTGGCCGATTCGGCTGGCGCCGCTGGTTTTTCACAGCTTGAAAGTCTTTTTATCCGAGTCCCGTCGCTATGAATGCGTTCGCACATGGCGCCGCAAGCGCAACGCAATCTTCGCCCATTGTTCAACGGCGGGCGTTTGTAGGAGGCGCTTTGCTGTGGGGCGTCGGTGCTGCCGCAGGAGCGGCACCAGAAGTCGCAGTGGCTGCACGAGCGTCACTCGCGTCACGTATGCCTGACTCGATGCTGGCACTTGGCGGCGCAGATCTGCCATATGGACAGCCAGCCGCGGAAGAGCAGAAGGTCGTGCGCCATGAGCACCTGGAAGCCGGTTTTTCCGCCTGGCGCTCGCCGCTCGAACACCAACGCGGCATCATCACTCCGAGTGGGTTGCATTTTGCTGTACACCACAGCGGAGTGCCGAATATTGATGTTGACAGGCACTCGCTGATGATCCATGGCCTCGTTAAGAAACCTTTGCGATTTGACCTGGAGCGCTTGCAGCGTTACCCCATGGTCAGTCGCATTCATTTTCTGGAATGTGCCGGCAACTCGGCAGCGAATGCACTTTCGCCGTTCGCAGTGGACCAATCATTGGGTGCCATTGCTGGCGAAGTTTCTTGCTCTGAATGGACCGGGGTGCCGCTGTCGTATCTCTTGAACGAAGCAGGTGTAAAGGACATCGGCCGCTGGGTGGTGGCCGAAGGCGCAGATGGTGGCTCCCACACCCGCAGCCTTCCTTTGAGTGCGCTGCTTAAAGACGCAATGGTGGCGCTGTACCAAAACGGCGAGCGTCTGCGGCCTTCCCAAGGCTACCCAATGCGCTTGTTCATGCCGGGGTGGGAGGGTAACGTCAATGTGAAATGGCTGCACCGGCTGGAGGTGACGGATACGCCGGCTTATTCCAAAGATGAATCGGGCCTGTACACGCAAGTTCTGGCCGATGGCCGTATCGAGCGGTTTGCGTTCCATATGGATGTCAAGTCCGTCATTACGCAGCCGTCGGGCCTGCAGATCTTGGCAGACCCTAAGGGGTACTTCGAAATTTCGGGGCTCGCCTGGTCCCGTCATGGTTGCATTGCCCGGGTGGATGTTTCGATGGATGGCGGCGTGTCGTGGTCAGTCGCACAACTTCAAGGCCCGGTGCTCGACCGTGCTTTCACGCAGTTCACACTGCCGTGGCAATGGGACGGGCGCAAGAGCATCTTGTTGAGCCGCGCGACGAACGAGCACGGGCGTGTTCAACCGTTGCGCAGTGAATGGAAACGCCGTTATGCCATGCACTCTTTTAACCACTACAACGCCGTCCAGTCTTGGCGCGTGAGTCCCGATGGCCGGGTGGAGAACGTGTATGTTTGAGCAGCTGCTGCGTTTGCTGAAAATCTTCTCGTTAGGTGTTCTCTGGGGCGCGAGGATGCTGCACGCCCAAACGCAGCCCGAGATCGGGCTTGGGCAACCTTTGGTTCCGGCGCAAATTGAACGCTATTCCATCACCATCTTTCCCGATGGCCGGAACCTGCCGCCCGGGCAGGGAAGCGTTGAACGAGGCGCGCGCCTGTATCAGGCGCAATGTGCGTCCTGCCATGGCGTAAAAGGAATTGAAGGACCTGCCGCGCGGCTTGTAGGGTCCGATGGATTTTTCAGCTTGAGTGATCCGCTGCGAGTGATGCGTATTTCCAAATATCCGTTGCTGGTGCTTTCCGTGGGCGCCAGTTGGCCATATTCCACTACGCTCTTTGACTACATCCGCCGCGCCCTGCCACGCCAGGCCCCCAAAACTTTGACCGATGATGACGTCTATGCCTTGACGGCGTATCTTTTGCACCGCAATGGTCTGGTGGACGCTGCAGCTGTAATGGGCAAGGAGACTCTTCCAAAGGTAACGATGCCGGGGCTGGCCAGAACGGTGAGCGCGTGGCCCCCACGGATGGGAGAACCTACACGGCAATACTGAATCCGCCAGCGCCCGTTGTGATGGGCGGGTTTCGTGCCGCCATCAACGCGCGCTAGTCGGCACCATGCCCAGCCGCGCCCGGATGCGTGAGAGCGAAACGTGTGAGATACCCAGGTGGCTTGCCACATGGTGAATGCGAAGCCTTCCTGCCAGATCGGCATCCCGGCGCACAAAGGCCTGGTAGCGTTCCTCAGGTGACAGAGTCAAAAGCTCGGCTTCACGGCAGGCCTGCTGGGTAAAGAGGTAACCGATGGCATCGTCTAGCAAAGGCTGCACCTGAGGAAACTGGCGGTGCCACTCTTGCAAGGTTGCGTACGCCAATTCCACCGTTTGGGTGGGCTCCAGCGCTTCGATGGTGCAGGGGCTGGGCAGCGTGAGCGGCGGCATGCTGCCCCCGACCCAGCTGCCTTGAGTGTGAAAAGACCGGTTGCGCTCAACACCCTGCTCACTCAGGTAGTAAAAGCGCACCAACCCGGCTTCGATGAGCCAGCAGCGAGTGCTCGTGTCACCCAATCGCTGGAGCACGTCCCTCGGCTCGAAGCTGCGCCTCGGCAGTGCCTGCCACATCGCTGCCATGATCGGCTCCGCCCGGATGAACGCTTGCAATGCGGCAGGCTGGCAGGCTAGGCAGGCATTGCTGGAAGTCATCGTGGTGCCTATTCGGCAGCCTCGACCGGTATGCAATTGCAGAAGAGGTTTCGGTCGCCCCATACGTTGTCCACGCGCCCGATGGGGGCCCAGTATTTGTTCTGCCGAAGTGCGGGCAGTGGATAGGCCGCGAGCACGCGTGGATAAGGATGCGACCACTTTTCATCCAGCAGTGCC
>JBBSRE010000400.1:0-3013 GCA_038243365.1 Burkholderiales bacterium
CATCGGCAGCCGCTGCGCAGCAGCAGGGCAGCACACCCACCTCTCAGCCAGTCCCTCAGGATTTGATGGGTGCGGAAATCCTCATCAAATCGCTTCAAGCAGAAGGCGTTCAGTCCATCTGGGGCTACCCCGGCGGCGCCGTTCTCTATATCTACGACGCGCTTTACAAGCAAGACACCATGCAGCATGTGCTGGTGCGCCACGAGCAGGCCGCCGTGCACGCCGCCGATGGCTATGCCCGCGCAACCGGCGATGTCGGCGTGGCGCTGGTCACCTCGGGCCCGGGCGTCACCAATGCTGTCACCGGTATCGCCACTGCGTACATGGACAGCATCCCGATGGTGATCATCACGGGTCAGGTGCCGACCGCAGCCATTGGCCTCGACGCATTCCAGGAGTGCGACACCGTCGGCATCACCCGGCCCATCGTCAAACACAACTTCCTCGTCAAGGATGCGCGTGACGTCGCGCTGACGATGAAGAAAGCTTTCCACATCGCTCGCTCGGGTCGCCCCGGACCGGTGGTGGTAGATATCCCGAAAGACGTCTCGTTCAACAAGGCGGCTTACGCGGGCTACCCGGAAACCGTGGAAATGCGTTCGTACAACCCGGTGCGCCGCGGCCACGGCGGGCAGATTCGCAAGGCTTTGCAGTTGTTGTTGACCGCCAAGCGGCCTTACATCTACACCGGAGGCGGCGTCTTGCTGGGCAATGCCAGCAACGAACTGCGAACTTTGGTCGACATGCTGGGCTACCCGGTGACCAACACGTTGATGGGCTTGGGCGCCTACCCTGCGAGCGACCGCAAATTTCTGGGCATGCCTGGCATGCACGGCACTTGGGAAGCCAACAATGCCATGCAGCACTGCGACGTGCTGCTGGCCGTGGGCGCGCGTTTTGATGACCGTGTCATTGGCAACCCCAAGCATTTCGCGCAAAACGAACGCAAGATCATTCACGTCGATATTGACCCGTCGAGCATTTCCAAGCGCGTCAAGGTCGACATTCCGATTGTTGGCGATGTGAAAGACGTGCTGACCGAGCTGATCTCCATGATCCGCGAGACCAGTACCCGCGCCGACGCGGGAGCATTGGCCTCGTGGTGGGACACCATCGAAGGCTGGCGCAGCCGCGATTGCTTGAAGTACAGCATGGGGAGCCCGGACGTCATCAAGCCGCAATACGTGGTCGAGACGCTGTGGAACATGACCAAAGACGCGGACACATACGTCACATCCGACGTGGGTCAGCACCAGATGTGGGCCGCGCAGTATTACCGCTTCGATGAGCCGCGCCGCTGGATCAACTCTGGCGGTCTGGGCACCATGGGCGTGGGCATTCCGTATGCCATGGGCATCAAGCTGGCCAAGCCGAAAAGCGAAGTGTTCTGTATCACCGGCGAAGGTTCGGTGCAAATGAACATCCAGGAGCTCTCGACCTGCCTGCAATACAACACGCCCATCGTGATCTGCGCGTTGAACAACCGGTATCTGGGCATGGTGCGCCAGTGGCAGGAAATCGAATATTCCGGCCGCTACAGCCACAGCTACATGGACGCGCTGCCGAATTTCGTCAAGCTTGCAGAAGCCTATGGCCACGTCGGCATGCTGATCGAGCGGCCGCAGGACGTGGAGCCGGCGCTTCGCGAAGCGCGCAAGCTCAAGGATCGCACTGTCTTCATGGACTTCCGAACCGACCCCACCGAGAACGTGTTTCCCATGGTGCAGTCCGGCAAGGGCATCACGGAGATGCTGCTAGGGTCTGAGGATTTATAGTCAAATCAGCCTCCATCGCTTACTGGGTAAGCGCAAGCAGCTATCATTTCGATAGTATTTTGTAGACGAATCTATTGCCTGCCAAGGCGCACGCTTACCGGCGCGCGCGGAGGGCAGCGAAAAGAGGAATCCCTTTCCATGAAACACATCATTGCCGTCCTGCTCGAAAACGAGGCAGGTGCTCTTTCCCGCGTAGTCGGTCTTTTCTCGGCTCGCGGCTACAACATTGAGTCGTTGACCGTGGCTCCCACCGAAGATCCGTCGCTGTCACGCATGACGATCCAGACCACGGGCTCTGAAGACGTCATTGAACAGATCACCAAGCACCTCAACCGCCTGATCGAAGTGGTCAAGGTGGTCGACCTCACCGAAGGCGCATACACCGAGCGCGAACTGATGATGGTCAAGGTGCGCGCGGTCGGCAAGGAGCGCGAGGAGATGAAGCGCATGGCCGACATCTTCCGCGGCCGCATCATCGACGTGACCGAGCGCAGTTACACGCTCGAGCTCACCGGTGACCAGACCAAGAACGATGCGTTCTTGCAAGCCATAGACCGCACCGCGATCCTTGAGACTGTGCGCACGGGCGCCAGCGGCATTGGCCGCGGCGAGCGCGTGTTGCGCGTCTGACTTTTTTCCGTTTCACCAAGGCTCAGCCATTGCGGCCCGTTCGGGCTGAGTCTGTCGAAGCCCTATCCGGGGCGGACGAGCCCTTCGACAGGCTCCGGGCGAACGGCCAACCAACCACTTATGGGGAGAGAAATCATGAAAGTTTTTTACGACAAGGACTGTGACCTGAGCCTGATCAAGGGCAAGACTGTCGCCATCATCGGCTACGGCAGCCAGGGCCACGCGCATGCGCAAAACCTGAGCGAGAGCGGCGTGAAGGTTGTGGTCGGCCTGCGCAAGGGCGGCGCCTCATGGCCCAAGGTCGAGAAGGCCGGCCTCAAGGTCATGGAAGTGAACGACGCCGTCAAGGCCGCCGACGTGGTGATGATCCTGCTGCCGGACGAAGATATCGGCTCAGTCTACAAAAACAACGTCGAGCCCAACATCAAGCAGGGCGCATCTCTCGCCTTCGCGCATGGCTTCAACGTGCATTACAACCAGGTCATGCCCCGCGCCGACCTCGACGTGTGGATGGTCGCGCCCAAGGCCCCCGGCCACACGGTGCGCAATACCTACACCCAGGGCGGCGGCGTGCCTCACCTGATTGCGGTTCACCAAGACAAGTCTGG
>JBBSRE010000401.1:0-3012 GCA_038243365.1 Burkholderiales bacterium
CAACATGCGCATGGGCAGTGCCGAGTCCAAGACCGTCGCCACCGGCGCCGCGGGTGGGGCCAGCGCTACCAACGAGAGCACGCAGCTCGAGAAGTGCTCAGCGCCTTTGGGCACGATTTCTTTGGTGGAGAACCAGAACGCGGGCTGGTACACCATTCTGCGCAACGAATACCGCCTGCCTCCCACGGCGAACTTGCTGCGCTTGCTGGTTCAGCAGTCCAACTGCTTCATCGTGGTTGAGCGCGGCGCCGCGGGTATGCGCGCCATGGACCGTGAGCGCCAGATGATGAGCTCCGGTGAAATGCGTGGCGGCAGCAACTTCGGCAAAGGCCAGATGGTCGCCTCGGACTATGGGCTCTCGCCCGAAATCATCTTTTCCAACAGCGACGCTGGCGGAATTGGCGGCGCGCTGGGAGGTCTGATCGGTGGTGGACGCGGTTCCGCCATTGCCGCGTTGGGTGGAAGCCTCAAAACGCGTGAAGCCAGTGCCATGCTGACGCTGGTGGATAACCGCTCGGGCGTTCAGGTGTCCGCCTCCGAGGGCAGCTCTTCGAAGAGCGATTTCGCCGGCTTTGGCGGCCTGTTCGGTGGGTCAGGTGGTGGTTCTGTGGGCGGCTATCAAAACACCGCGCAAGGCAAGGTCTTGACGGCTGCCTTCATGGACGCTTACAACCAGATGGTTGTTGCCTTGCGCAACTACCGTACGCAAAGCGTGCAAGGGCAAGGCCTGGGCGGCGGTGGACGTTTGGGCGTGGACGGCGCGGCCGCTCCTTCCCAAACCCGCGCGGGTGCCGCCATGTCGACACGCGAAGCGCAGGAACGCCTGAACGCGCTGGGCTACGACGTCGGCGCGCCGGACGGAGCCGCTGGCCCACGCACCATGCGTGCCGTGCGCTCGTTCCAAAAGGACAATGGCATTCCCGAGACCGGGCGACTCGACACAGCGACGCAAGGCGCCCTCTCGCGCTAAGCAGCAAGCTCGCGCCCCGCTGGAGCCGGGTGCCAGCGCGGTGAAGTGGCACGCACATGCGTGCCCGATCGATGCCCCGGCGAGTATTTGGGAGCATTCGCTCCCATTTTTTTGCGCGGCTTCCTGTTGAACTGGGTTTCAGCGCTACCTTCGTCGAGCCGTTCGCACTGTCATGAACGGAGCCGCCCGGGCGCGCCGGGACTACCGACCGCCGTGCCTAGCGCTCCGCTGATCTATGGCTTCTACGAGCGGGTCTATGTGTACGACCGTACGTTGATTCAAGGAGCTCATCCATGAAGAGTTTGGCGACACCATCATGAGCGCCATCCAAGTATCTGCCGTACCAGGCCTCCTGAGCCGGGGGCGCTGACACCATCGCAGGGCCCATGCAGGCGCGCTTGCTTCGCAGCCTATTTCTCGCCGCGGCTGGCGCGCGAGACGTAGGTCGCCAGCGCATCGATCTGCGCATCGGTGAGCTTGCCGGAATACGACGGCATGGCTCCCAAGCCGGTGCGCAGCGCCTTGGCAACACGCGCTGCTTCGGGCTGCAATTCGTCAAGCACAGGCCCAATGGCGCCCTCGGCATCGGCGTCCTTGAGCGTGTGACAAATGGCGCAAGCTGGCACGGCGCCTGCAATGAACAGTTGTTTGCCCAGTGTCATCTGGGCTGCATGGGCGGGCGCCTTGTCCGATGCGAGAACGGCGGTCGAAGGCAGCGCCAAAGCACACCCCAGGGCTGCCACGGAGAGGACGGAGAGCAGCGCCGACGCGGTGCGTTTGGAGCGAGATGCGGTGGCAGCGGTGTGGGTCATGGCACTTGAAGACAAAAAAAGCGATGGAGATGGATTCCGCCGTTGAACCGGCTGATGGAGAGCAGGCGAGCCGGCGCGGCTGCCTGTGTTTTGCCCGGACGACCGATGCGGGTGATCGATGTCTTCAACGTGGCGGCTGGGGCATGGCCCACCGCCACGCAATCGTCAGGCTGCCGTCACCGTGACAGCGTAGTCGGTCCAACTGTTGTTGTTGTAGCCACGCACGTTTTCCGCGCGGGCCTCTGGCTGGGCGTCGCCCTTCACGTCCGTGGCGCGGCTGACCAAGGTGTGAGTGCCTGCTGGCAGCTGTGTTTCCAGCACAAACTGGCGCCAGGCGTACTTGCCCAGGTCGGGCCCCACAAAGCGTGCGGGCTTCCAGCTCTTGCCGCCGTCAATGGAGACCTCGACACCCTTGACTGCGTGCAGGCCGCCAAACGCCACCCCTTCAATGATGGCCCGGCCAGCCTTGAGCTTGCCGTCTTCAGGCAGTGGGCTGTTGATCCACGACTTCACGGGCATATCCTGGATCGACGGCTTGTCTGGACCAGCCTTTTCACCTGGCGGCGTAAAGCGGTAGCCATGCGCCATGATCTTTGCCTCGCTCTCCTTGGCCGTGAAGGCGAGCTCTTTGATGTACTTGATGTTGTTCACGCCGGTGTAGCCGGGAACAATCAGGCGAAGCGGTCCGCCGTGGGCGAGCGGAATCGGCTCACCGTTCAGTTCCCACGCCAACAGGGCGTCTTCCATGGCCGCAGTCGGTACCGAGCGCTCGACGATGATCGTCTTCGGGTCGATGCCATCGGGCAACTTTTCACCCCCGGTGCCGGTCATGTACGGCAAGCCGGCAGAGACGCCGCCGAGTGCATCCACCACTGCACGCACAGGCACACCGCTCCAGACGACGCATCCGGCGGCGCCGACGGTCCATTGGGTGCCACTGGGCTTGGAGGGGAAGTAGCCGCGACCGTTACCCGAGCATTGCAGCACCATCGCGGTCGTCTCCAGACCCATGGTCTTGAGTTCGCCCACCGTGAGGCTGCGCGGATTTTTTACCCCAGCCACGTTGACGCTCCAAGCGTCAGCGTTGGCGACGATGCTGGCATCTGGCGGCGGCAGGTTGTTGCGCACGAAGAGCTGATCGCTTGGCGTGATGACACTGGTGCCATAGGCTGAGCGCTTCGTTTCCATCGTATTGTTGCTGTGCACGATGAGTGCGCTGGCATTTTTCCA
>JBBSRE010000402.1:0-3005 GCA_038243365.1 Burkholderiales bacterium
GACAAGCCCTCCGCGCCCTTTGCCATCAACCAGATCGTGCACAAGAGCAACGACCGGCTGGAGCACGATATGCAGGTGTGCGCCAAATACAAGGTACCGATCGTCATCACGAGCCTGGGTGCGCGCGAAGACGTGAACCAGGCCGTGCACGCTTGGGGCGGCATCGTGTTGCACGACATCATCAACAACAAGTTTGCCCACAAGGCGATAGACAAAGGCGCTGACGGCCTGGTGGCTGTGGCCGCTGGGGCCGGGGGCCACGCGGGCGTGAAGAGCCCGTTCGCGCTGGTGCAAGAAATCCGCCAATGGTTTGACGGCCCCATCGCCCTGAGTGGCGCCATTGCCACCGGCGATGCAGTGCTGGCGGCGCAGGCCATGGGTGCTGACTTCGGCTACATCGGCTCGGCTTTCATTGCCACGCATGAGGCGCGCGCCAGTGATGCCTACAAGCAGGCCATTGTGGATGGCAACTCTGACGACATCGTCTACAGCAACCTGTTCACCGGCGTTCATGGCAACTACCTGGCGCCATCGATACGCGCCGCTGGCATGGACCCTGACAACCTCCCGGTCTCCGACCCTAGCAAGATGAACTTCGGTGGCGACGCCAAGAAAGCATGGAAAGACATCTGGGGCTGCGGCCAGGGTATCGGCTCGGTCACGGAAATCACCAGTACAGCAGCATTGGTGGAGCGCCTCAGGATTGAATACCAAGAGGCCCGCAGCCGGTTGGCGCTCTCAGCGCGGTAGATGCTGCGACGATAGGCGTGCATCGCCGCCCGCGCGGTAGATCAGAGCCGCGTTGACGCATGGCGCAGCGCTATCTGCGCAGGCGCGTGAACTCCGTCAGTGGCTTGTAAGTGCCAGCGCCGACATTGGGGCAAGCCATTCCAAGACTTTCAGGAGACATCCCCCATGAGCGTGCCCTCGTCCGCAATCCAGTCGACTCTCGTTGAGAACCGCGTATTCCCGCCCGCTGAGGCCATGGTCAGGGCGGCGCGCATTTCAGGCATGGAAGCCTATGAAGCGCTGTGCGCCGAAGCGGCTGCGGATTACGAGGGCTACTGGGCCAGACTGGGCCGCGAACATCTGCAGTGGACCAAGCCTTTTACCCAGACGCTGGATGAGTCCGAAGCTCCGTTCTATCACTGGTATGCAGACGGTGAACTGAACGCATCGGCCAACTGTTTGGACAGGCACATCGGCACGCCTGCTGAGAACAAGACGGCCATCATTTTTGAAGCGGACGATGGGGCGGTCACCCGCGTCACTTACAAGGAGCTGCTGGCCCGGGTTTGCCGTTTTGCCAACGCGCTCAAAGCGCAAGGGGTCAAAAAGGGCGATCGCGTGTTGTTGTACATGCCCATGACGGTGGAGGGTGTGGTCGCCATGCAGGCCTGCGCCCGCATTGGCGCCACGCATAGCGTGGTGTTCGGCGGCTTCTCCGCGAAGGCAGTGCAGGAGCGTGTCCAGGACGTGGGCGCCGTGCTCATCGTGACTGCCAACTACCAGTTGCGCGGCGGCAAGGAGCTCCCGCTCAAGGCCATCATCGACGACGCGCTGGCCATGGGCGGTTGCGACACACTGCGCACGGTGCTGGTGTACGAGCGCACCAAGACTGCCTGCAACATGGTTGAAGGGCGTGACCTGACGTTTGCTCAGGCTATGCAAGGCCAAGCCGACAGTTGCGAGCCGGTGGCCGTGGGCGCGGAGCATCCGCTGTTCATCCTCTATACCTCGGGCTCCACCGGCAAACCCAAGGGCGTGCAGCACAGCACCGCCGGCTACCTCATGTGGGCTAAGGCCACCATGGAGTGGACGTTTGACATCAAGCCGGAAGACGTGTTCTGGTGCACCGCCGACATCGGCTGGATCACGGGTCACACCTACGTCGCATACGGCCCGCTGGCTGCCGGCGCTACGCAGATCATCTTTGAAGGCGTACCCACTTACCCGAATGCAGGTCGCTTCTGGCAGATGATCGAGCGGCACAAGTGCACGGTGTTCTACACCGCCCCTACCGCCATTCGCTCGCTCATCAAGGCCGCAGAAGCTGATGCGGCAGTGCACCCCGCGCGATCGGACCTCAGCAGCCTGCGCATCCTGGGAAGCGTGGGTGAGCCCATCAACCCTGAAGCCTGGATGTGGTACTACAAGAACGTGGGCGGCGAACGCTGCCCCGTGGTGGACACCTTCTGGCAGACCGAAAACGGCGGCCATGTGATCACTCCGCTGCCGGGCGCGACGCCGTTGGTACCGGGCAGCTGCACCTTACCCTTGCCCGGCATCATGGCCGCGGTGGTGGATGAAACCGGTAATCCGCTGCCCAACGGCTCTGGCGGCATCCTTGTCATTCAGCGTCCTTGGCCGAGCATGATCCGTACGATCTGGGGTGACCCGGAGCGTTTTAAGAAAGCCTATTTTCCGCCTGAGCTTGGTGGCACGGTTTACCTGGCTGGAGATGGAGCGGTGCGCAGCGAAGACCGTGGTTATTTCCGCATCACCGGCCGTATCGACGACGTGCTGAACGTCTCGGGCCACCGCATGGGTACGATGGAAATCGAGTCGGCGCTGGTCGCCAAGAGCGACCTGGTGGCCGAAGCCGCAGTGGTGGGCCGGCCCGATGACGTCACCGGTGAAGCCATCTGCGCGTTCGTGGTCTTGAAGCGCAGCCGCCCCACCGGCGAAGAAGCCAAGCAGATCGCCAAGGAGCTGCGCGACTGGGTGGCCAAGGAAATCGGACCCATCGCCAAGCCCCGCGATATTCGCTTCGGTGACAACCTGCCCAAAACCCGCAGCGGCAAGATCATGCGCCGCCTGCTGCGCAGCATCGCCAAAGGCGAAGCCATCACCCAAGACACCAGCACGCTGGAAAACCCCGCAATTTTGGATCAGTTGTCGGAGATCAACTGAACCAAAAGGCACCGCAGGTGCCTGCGCGCAGCGCTTGCGGGGTTAGGGGACACTCATGTCGCGCAGCGACGTTAGTGGCCACAAAACCTGAC
>JBBSRE010000403.1:0-2997 GCA_038243365.1 Burkholderiales bacterium
AAGGCTGGCGCGATTCTCGCCAACTGGGATCCGCTGACGCGCCCGGTCATTACTGAGTTCGCCGGTACCGCAAGGTTCGAGAACGTGGAAGAGGGCCTGACGGTGGCCAAGCAGGTGGACGATGTGACGGGTCTCTCGACCTTGGTCGTGATCGATCCCAAACGCCGCGGCTCTGCCAAGGTGGTCAAGCCACAAGTCAAGCTGATCGACCCTTCGGGCAACGAAGTCAAAATCCCCGGAACCGACCACTCGGTGACCATAGGCTTCCAGATCGGCTCGCTGATCCAAGTGCGAGACGGCATGGACGTGGGTCCTGGCGAAGTGCTGGCGCGTATCCCAATCGAAGGTCAGAAGACGCGCGACATCACAGGTGGTTTGCCTCGCGTGGCCGAATTGTTCGAGGCGCGTACGCCCAAAGACAAGGGCACGTTGGCGGAAGCCACCGGCACGGTGTCGTTCGGCAAGGAAACCAAGGGCAAGTTCCGGTTGCAGATCACCGATCCGGAAGGCAAGGTGTTTGAGGAGCTGATTCCCAAAGAGAAGAACGTGCTGGTGCACGAAGGCCAAGTGGTCAACAAGGGCGAAACTGTGATCGACGGCCCAGCCGATCCACAGGACATCCTGCGCCTTTTGGGTATCGAAGAGCTCTCGCGCTACATCGTCGACGAAGTTCAGGACGTCTATCGCCTGCAGGGTGTGAAGATCAACGATAAGCACATTGAAGTGATCGTTCGTCAGATGCTGCGCCGCGTCGTGGTCGAAAACGCGGGCGACTCGAACTACATCGCTGGAGAACAAGTCGAGCGTTCAGAAATGCTCAACCGCAACGATGCGCTGCAGGCCGTGGGCAAATTGCCGGCGACCTACACCAATCTGTTGTTGGGCATTACCAAGGCATCGCTCTCGACCGACTCGTTCATCTCGGCCGCGTCATTCCAGGAAACGACCCGCGTGCTTACCGAGGCAGCCATCATGGGCAAGCGCGACGAGCTGCGTGGTCTGAAGGAAAACGTGATCGTCGGACGCCTGATCCCGGCCGGAACCGGCATGGCTTACCACCAGGCGCGCAAGGTGAAGGACGCCATGGATGACGCCGAGCGGCTTGCCATCGCCGAAGCAGAAGCCGAGGAAATGGCAGGTAATGAAGACACTGAGGCGGTAGAGACCGCTGGCGACGACGCTGCGGCTGCGGCCGACTGACGCAACTGAACTGGCGGCAGGTGCTATGCACTCGCCGCCGTTGCTGCGGCATCATCCCGACCTGTTCTCGCAGCAGGTCGGGTTTTTTATTTTTCGGTTCAGCCGCATGTACAGGCTTGGGTTCCTCAAAAGTGCCGTCGTGCGCATCGCGGATGCCGACCGGCGTAGCCCACACACTTCTGCTTTCTGCCCTCTCTAGACGCGGTAACGCCACGCTGCAATGCCCAAGACATACCACTCAGCCCCCCCCGGCAGCCGCCCTGAAACACCGCGGCGCGCTTCGTCCGTCAGCGATGCAGGTGATGATGGTGGCGTCCGGCAGCCTGCGCTGTCGGCGCTGGTGCTGGCGGCGGCCCGCGGCCTTCATCACATCCGGCAGGGGGGCTCCGGCACCGTCGCCCTGTCGGGGGTGTCGTCAGCGGTGAGGCCTGGCGCTCAGGCGCTGCTGTTCCATTCGCTCCGCAACCTCGGGCTGGCGCAGGCATTGCGCAGTCGACTCGCTCCGCGTACGCCGCCTCCGGCCGCCGATGCACTTCTATGCACGGCCCTGGCTCTGGCTGCCGCGCCTGGGGACATGGGCTACGAGGCTTTCACCCTGGTGAACCAAGCAGTGGAAGCCGCCAAATCGGATCCAGCCACTCGCAAGCAGGCGTCGTTCATCAACGCGTGCCTGCGTCGTTTCCTGCGCGAGAGCGAAGCCTTGCTGGCGGCAACGCGCACTGATCTTTCCGCACGGTGGAACTATCCCGAATGGTGGGTCGAACGCGTGCGAAAAAACTGGCCTCAGGACTGGGAGGCGATCTTGCGCGCGGGGAATGCGCAGGCGCCCATGGCGCTGAGAATAAATAGACAAAAAAGCACTCCAGAGCAATACCAGCAAGCGCTGGAAGCTATTGAAATAGGCGCATTTGTGCAGGGCGTCGACGCGGTCATTCTCCAGCGGGCTGTGCCGGTGCAGTCCCTGCCAGGGTTTGCCGAAGGCGTGGTCTCTGTGCAGGATCCTTCGGCCCAGCAGGCTGCTCGCTTGCTGCTTGAAGGGTTGCCGCTCGATCGTCCGTTGCATGTGCTCGACGCCTGCGCGGCGCCGGGGGGCAAAACCGCTCACTTGCTGGAGCTTGCCGGACCGCAATCGCCCCTGCGGCTCACCGCACTCGACGTTGATCTGGCTCGCTGCGTGCGCATCACAGAAACGCTCGCTCGCATCGGCATGTCTGCGCAGGTATTGGCGCAGGATGCGGCGCGACCGCAGGATTGGTGGCAACAGCATTGCGGCGGCCAGCTTTTTGACGCCATCTTGCTGGACGCGCCCTGCACGGCATCCGGCATCGTGCGGCGCCACCCCGATGTGCGCTGGCTGCGGCGCCCGTCGGACATCGCGCAACTGGCGCAGGTGCAGGCACAGTTGCTCGTCGCCTTGTGGCCTTTAGTGGCATCCGGCGGCCGGCTGCTCTACTGCACTTGTTCTGTGTTTCCTGAAGAGGGCGCGCAACAAATCAAAGCGTTCCTTGCTCGCAACACAGACGCCCGGTTGATGCCGTCACCGGGCCATATCCTTCCCGAATCCAGCGACATGTCTGGCGTGCTGGCCGACAATCGACGCGGGGGGCATGATGGTTTCTATTACGCGCTGCTGCAGAAGTCAGACCGCTGAGCGCAGCGGTCTGAAGGCCCGTGTCCGCGGCCATGTCGGTGCGTGGGCAGTGCTGCTTCTGCTCACCCTGTGGGCGGGCCTTTCCGGCTCAAGCGCACATGCTCAAACGACTCCGACTGTTGCGCACATGGAAGTGGACCGTGACG
>JBBSRE010000404.1:0-2992 GCA_038243365.1 Burkholderiales bacterium
CAGCCGGGTCACCCGCGCGAAAATCGCCGGTTACACCACGCGCGATCAGCGCTTGCACGATCTCGAACGCGCCCGAACTGGTTCTGCATTCGCCATCACCATCGGCGCTGCGTGAAAGGCAAATCTGCGATCCGCGCTGGGAATGCACGCGCGGAGTGACCAGCGCCAGCCCGTGGCCAGCGCAGCGTATCTCCACCAATTTGACGAACAGATCGCTCAACGCAAGTGACTTGGAGCGCAACGCTGTCACATCGCTCAGCTCTGCGGCTGTATCGAAGCATTCCAGGCCGACTTCAGCGCCGCAAAATTCGGGATCGGCTGGGTGCCACACATGTAGCGGGCGGTGCCTGTAGCCGGCCGGTAATCGGGCACGAACGCAAATGGGACTCATGACCCCACCAGCCAGACAACGGCTGCCAGCAACGATCGGCGTGGCCTGGATCGACCCAGACGAAGGCCGATGCGCCAAGCCCACCGTTCGAGTATTTGTAGCCGCGGCCAACCGAGAAGTCGGCTTGCGCCTCGTGCGAATCCACCGGCGCCGCGCCTGCGCTGTGCACCAGATTTCAGACCGCCAGCGCGCCGGCCGCGTGGACGGTGGTCGTGAGCGCCGCCATGTCGTGCATGGCGCCCGTCCGGTAGTTCACATGTGTGAGCAGCAGCACAGCGAGTGCACGGTCCAACCTCTGCAGCAGGGCGGCGGCTTCAACCAGCTTCAGCGTGAAGCCGCGCTCGCGACATAGTCCCTCGGCAATGTAGAGGTCGGTCGGAAAGTTGCTGCGCTCGCTCAAGATCACTTTGCGGCCGGGCTCCTGCTGCTCCGCGATCGTCAGCGCAGCATCTTGCACCTTGTACAGATTGATCGACGTGCTGTCTGTGCAGACCAGTTCGCCCAGCTGCGCGCCGACCAGCCCAGCGATGCGGTCGCCCACACGTTGCGGCAGATCGGCCCAACACGCCTTGTTGCACGACACGATCGGGCCGTTGCCCCAAACTTCCTTCACCACTTGCGCGATGCGCTTCGGCGTGGCTTGTGGCAACGCGCCGAGCGAATTGCCGTCCAGATAGATCAGCTCCTCGCGCAGGTGAAACAGCCTTCGCAGGGGCGCCAGGGCATCCTTTGCTTCAAGCGCGGCAGTCGTCTAGGTCGTGTTCACACTAATTGACTTCGTATCGCCTGCGCCCGATACTTCCGATCATGCAATTAACGCCCGAACAGTTCGAGCAAATCGCAGCTTGGCTGCCGCGCCAGCGCGGCAACGTCAGCCTGGACAACTTGCAGGTGCTCAACGCCATCTTGCATGTCGCGGCCAACGGCTGCAAGTGGCGCGCCATGCCCGAGTCGTATGGCAACTGGCACACCATCTACACGCGCATGAGCCGCTGGAGCCGCGCGGGCGTGCTCGACCGGGTCTTCGAGCAGCTCCAGCGCCAGCGCCTGATGCACGTGCGCATCGAGGCGGTCAGCCTGGACTCCACCATCATGCGGGCACATTCCGGATGCGGCAGGCGCACTAAAAAAAAACGGTCCCCAGGCCCTCGGGCGCAGCCGAGGCGGCTGGAGCACCAAGCTGCATCTGGTTGCCGCGGATGCGCGCAACGTCATCACCTGCAGCCTCACCCCGGGACAAGCGGGCGATGCGCCCGCAGGCCGGCAGTTGATCGCAGCGCTGGGGCCGCACCACGGCGCCCAGGTGGCGCTGCTCATGGACAGCGCCTACGAAGCCAACGCCACCCGGGAGTTGGCCTGCAGCTTGGGGCTGCAGCCGGTGGTGCCGCCCAACCCCCGGCGGCGCCAGCCCTGGACCTACGACCAAGCCACTCTACCGCCGACGCAACGAAGTCGAGCGCCTGTTCAGACGGCTCAAAGCTTGGCGTCGGGTTTTCACGCGCTACGACAAGCTCGACGCCATGTTCGCTGCATTCATCACGGTCGCCATGATCGCAGATGCACTGCGTAGTGTTAACACGACCTAGAGATTTATCAGCATTTTTTCGGTCTTGCTTTCGAATGGACTTCTACCAGAGAGTAAACATGATGAATTACGAAAATACAGGTGCTGTTCGTACGAGCCTGCTGGCGTTGGTGTTGGGGCTCGCATGTGCGCTTCCAGTAGCAGCACAAACCACCGGGACTGGAACAACTGGCGCCACCACGGGCACTGCCACTTCTGTCGCTGTCCCTGGCACTGCTACAAGCACGACCGCGGTGCGTAATGAACGCGACCGCGATGGCAGTTTTGACTGGGGCCTGCTCGGCCTGCTGGGTCTGGCAGGACTGCGTCGCAGGCCCGACCTGCACGATCTCGGTCGTACGAACCCAACGACAACGACAAACCGCTAAGTGGATTGACGGTCAGCGTAGCCAGCACAGTGCGCTGACCATCGCCATGGTCGACGGTATTCCTTTTTGTATCGAATCGGCCGGGTCGCTTCGACACAATCTTGATGTAAGCGTTCGTGACGAGCTTTGCGCTCTTCACTTCAGGTTACTTTAGTTGAGTCGTGAACCGAATGTCGTCATCACAGTCCTCTTTTCCCCTGGGCCATCCCGCCTGCCCTGCTCTCTTGCTGACCGTTTCAGCACTCCCGCAGCGGACCGACGTGCCGCCTGGCGCTGAAGCGGTCCGATAACCTCGGCAGCGAAACTAGCCTTCGCATCTACCGGAGCGCTCTGGTCAATTTCAAGCGATTCATCGACATCGAAAGCAGCGCGTCATCACGCGTGCCCATGTCATTGCTTGGTGGCCCCATCATTGATAGTTCGATATCTGTGGAAACGCAATGCCGCGATGCACAACTTGGTAACGGGTAAATCGCCCTGCCATTGAAAGATATACAGGCAAGCCGCCGACGTTCCGTTACCGTCAGGCACGTGCGCTGCTAGACGTGCCCGAAGACGACGCTCTCAAGGCTCAGCGCGACCGCACTGTCCTGGAGTGAAACTCTTATTAAAGGAAAAAATTATGCGCGCACTATGCTGGCACGGACA
>JBBSRE010000405.1:0-2982 GCA_038243365.1 Burkholderiales bacterium
AACGGTGCTGGGGTGCCGGTCGGGCATGAGCAGTTGATTTTTGAGCGGTTCCACCAAGCCGGCACGCCGCGGCCAGGCGGCCAGGGGTCGGGGCTGGGGCTGCCGATCAGCCGGCACATCGTGGAGCATTTCGGCGGCCGCTTGTGGCTGCAGGAATCCACCGCGCCTGGCTCCTGTTTCTGTTTCTGGTGGCCCGTACAGCCCGTCAAAAAAGGAGACACTGAACCATGAGCTACAAAATTCTGATTGCAGACGACGAACCCAACATCGTGGTGTCGCTGGAGTATCTGCTCCAGCGCGAAGGCTATGAAGTCACCGTGGCCATCGATGGAGAAGCCGCGCTGGTGGCTATCGAGACCGGCCGGCCGGACTTGGTGCTGCTCGACGTCATGATGCCCATCAAGTCAGGTTTTGAGGTGTGCGCGAGCGTGCGCGCCAATCCCGAAATCTCCCACACGCGCATTCTCATGCTGACGGCCAAGGGGCGAGACACGGATCTGGCCAAAGGTATGGCGCTGGGTGCCGACGAGTACCTGACCAAACCCTTTGCGACGCGGGAGCTGGTCGAGCGTGTGGCGCAGATGCTGGCAAGCGAGCGACCATGAAGCGCGGCGACCCCCGCCTGTGGGCGGCTATCGCCATGGCTGGGCTGGTGATGGCGCTGTGGCTGGTGCTGATGTCTGCCATCGTCTGGTCCACGCTCAGCACGGCTGAGCGCGCGGCGGTAGGGGGCGTGCTCGCGGGGCGAACTGGCTTGGTGTTCCTCGGCTGGCTGCTGGGGCTCGCCGCGCTGGCAACAGTCATGCGGCTGCTCCACCGGCGCTACATCGGCGCACCCTTGCGGCTGCTGGAGGAAACGCGGGTGGTGCTGGCGGCGCGCGGTCTGCAGCGGCTCAAACCGCGTGGCACGCGCGAGATGCAGGCGCTGGCGTTGGCGGTCAATGAGCTGGCGACCCAGCGCGACTCGCTGCGAAGCGATATGGCCGCACAAGTAGCCGAGGCCAGCGGCCATGTGCAAGAGGAAAAGGACCGCCTCGCCGCGCTGATGGCCGAGCTCGACCAGAGCGTGCTGGTGTGCAACCCTGCGGGCCGCATCCTGCTCTACAACCAGCGTGCCCGGCAGACGTTCCGGGACTTGTCCGCAGACCCGCACTTGGCGGGCGGAGCCGAGCTGATCGGCATTGGACGCTCGGTTTACGCAGTGCTCGATACGGAAGTCTTGGCGCATGCCTTTGAGCGCATCGAGCAGGCTCTTGCACGGGGCGATGCACGGCCCGCGGCGCAGCTGGTGACGGCGTCGCTCGGTGGCCAGCTGCTCCGTGTACAGGTGTCGCCGGTACGAGCGCGCACCGACGTGCACGCTTCAGCCGATGCAGCCAACGAAGCAAGCGGCTCAGAGTCGATGGAGCCGCAGACCCTGAACCACCGCGCGAGCGTCACTGGTTTCGTTTTGATGCTTGACAACGTAACCGCCAGCGTCGAAGCCGACTCTGAACGGGACCAGTTGCTGCAAGGCCTTACCGAAGGCAGTCGCGCCTCGCTAGCCAACCTGCAGGCGGCGGTCGACATGCTGGCCTACCCTGACATCGAACCGGCGATGCGTGAGCGTTTTCTCGGCGTGGTGCGCGATGAGGTGCGCACCATGGCGCAGCGCGTGTCCGAACTTGCCGCGCGCAGCACGCAGCGCCTCAAGACGCGCTGGCCACTGGAAGACATGCGCGGCGCTGATCTGGCGGTGGCTGCGCAGCATCAGATGTCAGCGCGCTGCGGCTGCCCGGTCGCGCTGGAGGGCATCGACCCAGCGCTATGGCTGCAGGTCGACAGTTTTACGCTACTGCAGGCCCTCACTTATCTGGGAACTCGCCTGGTCGATGAATTCGGCGTGCGATTCCTGCAGCTGCGCCTGGCCGCGGCCGGTGCGCATGCGCAACTTGATCTGGTCTGGACCGGCCAGGCCATGAGCAATGAAACAGTGATGAGCTGGGAGATGGAAGCCATGCGCTCGGGCGGCGAGCACACTTCGCTCACGGTGCGAGACGTGGTCGAGCGTCACGGCGGCGAGATGTGGTTCGAGCGCGACCGGGCCCGCCACCAGGCGCTGTTTCGTTTTCTGCTGCCGCAGGTGGCAAAGGTGCCGACGCCGAGACCAGAGACACCAGCGCCGGGCGCGGCGGCCGAGGGCCGACCCGAGTTCTACGATTTCGATCTGTTCCAAATCAGCGAGCAGACGCGCGCCCTGGAAGACCGCCCGCTGCGTGAACTCACATTCACCGTGTTCGACACCGAAACCACCGGGCTTAATCCCACGCAGGGAGACGCCATCATCCAGATTGGAGCGGTGCGCGTCGTGAACAGCAAGCTGCTGCGGCAGGAGCGGTTCGAGCAATTGGTGAATCCCCGCCGCAGCATTCCAGCCGCGTCCATTCCGATACATGGCATTACGGACGACATGGTGGCCGGACAGCCACCCATCGCCGAAGTGCTGCCCGGTTTCCACGCGTTTGCGCGAGCCTCGGTGCTGGTGGCGCACAACGCCGCATTTGATATGCGCTTTCTGCAACTGCAAGAAGCAGCCACCGGCATCGCGTTCCGCCAGCCGGTGCTCGACACCCTGCTGCTGTCCGCCGTGGTTCACCCTCACCAGGAATCCCACCGGCTCGACGCGATCGCCGAACGCTTCGACCTGCCGGTGCTGGGCCGCCACACCGCGCTGGGCGATGCCTTGATGACGGCGGAAATCTGGCTCAGATTGATGCCGCTTTTGGCCGCACAGGGGATTCATACCCTGCGACAGGCCAGGGAGGCGGCGCAGAAGACGTATTACGCCCGACTCAAGTACTGATGGCATCATCGCCAATGTGCTATTAAAGTCATAGCGTCTGGCGCAATATAGATAAGCCTTGCAGTCGGAAAAGACGTTGATTCTCCATGGCAGCGCTGTGGCGCAGGCGGTTTTAGAAACGTCCGACTTGGTAACGCTGC
>JBBSRE010000406.1:0-2978 GCA_038243365.1 Burkholderiales bacterium
CGAGAACGTTGCGCCACTTCAGCAGAAGCGGCTGCTGGAACACCATGCCGACGTCGCGACCCGGGTCAAACGCCTGGCCGTCGAGCCCCATCTCCAGCGTGCCGCCGTCGTAACTGTGCAGACCCGAGAGGATCTTGAGCAGCGTCGACTTGCCACAGCCCGAGGGGCCCACCAGTGACACCAGGTCGCCACGGTGAACATCGAGCGACACATCGGACACGGCCAGGAATTCGGTCTTCCCATTGCGGTACACCTTGCGCAGGCTGCGCATGCGGATAAAGGGTGCGCGCGCATCGACGCCAGCGCCGGCTATCGGGGAAATAGCGTCGTTCATGCCAGCCACCGTTCCAGGTTGGCCTGCACGAACGCGTCGTCGCTCAGGTCACCATGCTGGGCGACCACACGATCGATCTCACGCGCTTGTCCGGCGCCAAGACCCTCCTGAGGGTCAAGGCACCAGATGCCTTCTAGCAGACCTTGTCGGTGCAGCACTTCGTGGCACCCGGCAATGCAGCCGGCGAAGTCGTTGGCAACGTCGAAAAAAGCCGAGTTGCAGTCGGTGACGCGCGAGTCGAGCGCCAGCAGATCCGCGCTGACCGCTCCGCCGCCGGTCTGCAGTTCCTCTTGAATGCGCTGGTGCAGGCGCACCGCCGACTGCGCCCACACGGACCAGTGGCCGAGCAATCCGCCTCTGATGCGCACGGTGATTGGCTTGCCGCCCCGCTGCACCGTGAAGGGCACGGCGAGGTCCAGCACGATGTGATCGTCGTTGCCGGTGTAGAGCGTGACGCGGTTTTCCGCGCCCGCTGCCACGACACCCCGCACTACGTCGATGGTGCGGTAGCGGTTGAAGGGCGCGATCTTGATGGCCACCACATTTGCAATGGAGGCAAATCGGCGCCAGAAATCTGCGGACAGCACCGGGCCTCCCACCACCGTTTGCAGATAGAAGCCCACCAGCGGGATTTCTTGCGCTACCGCCTCGCAGTGGGCGATCAGGGCGTCTTCGCTCTCGGTGGCGAGCGCTGCCAAGCTCAGCAAGCCGGCGTGATAGCCGAGAGACACCGCTGTGCGTGCCTCGGCGCAGGCCTGCGTCGTTCGGCCACAGACGCCGGCAATCATCACCATCGGCCGATCGGTCCAGGCCAGGCGGTCTTCCATGGCGCTGGCGAGCACGGTGTCGTAGAGACCCACGTCGCGAATCGCAAATTGCGTGGTGTGCACGCCAACGGCCAGTCCCCCCACGCCGGCATCGACGTAATAGCGTGTCAACGCGCGCTGGCGGCGGCGGTCGAATTCGCGCTGGGCGTTCAAGGCGAGCGGCTGCGCGGGGATTACCGTGCCGCGGGCGAGCAGGTCGGCCACGTCGCGGGGAAGTGCGGATTTTTGCAAGGGCATGGTCGTCTCCTAGCCGTATTCGGGCCCGGCAATGGCATAGAGATAGTGGGATTGGCCCTCTGGCGGAGCATCGCCAAGCGCCATCCGCGTGAACGGCCGCTGCAAGGCAAAGCCTGCGCGCTCCAGCGCCTGAGCGACTGAAGGTCGAGGTTCGGGAACATCAATCAGCACGGGATCGGTGATGCCGTGCAGCGTGCGTTCGAGCACCGCGATGGCGCTGGTGTCATCCACCGCCAGCAGAGGCCCAATGTGCTGCGCCACCCGGCCTTTGCGCACCAGCGCCCAGGCCTGTTCACCGCGTACGCAGCGGCTGCCCGGCCGACCCAGCAGGTCAGACAGCAGTGCTGCGCGCGGCGCGCCCAGCGCCTGCTCATCCAGCACCGCCAGTGCGGGTGCCGAGGATGCGCCCACGCTGCTGCCCGAAGGCATGGTGGTGGTGGCGGGCGCTTCGGGCAGCGCATCGCGCTTCCAGCGGGTGATGCGGGTAATACGTTCCGTCGGGGCAAAGCCGTGGTGCAGGTAGAGCTGCTCGCCTTGCGGCGTGGCGTCCAGACAAGCGGTGCGGCCGCCGAGGCGCGCCTCGTGCAGACATGCCTGAAAGATCCGGCCGCCCAGGCCGTGGCCGCGCGCCTCGGGCCGCACCAGGATCATGCTGATCCAGGCGATCTGCTCGCCCAGAGGAAGTACCGCGCCCGAGGCGACGATGCAGCCGAGCGCGTCGTGGCACACCGCAATCCGGCCTTGGCTAAAGAAGAGCCGCCAGTCGGCATCGAGCTGGTTCCAGCCACTGGCCTCCACCAAAGCTTGCAGCTGGGCCAGCGCCGCGCCGTCGAGCGCTTCCAGCCAGTGGACGGCGCTCCGGGTGTCAGTACTTGCCATCGCGCGATTCGAACTTGGTCGGCTTGCCATAAAGGCGTTGCTCGCGGGCAATCCAGTCGGCGGTCCACGCCATCATCTGCGAGAGCGGCACGCGCGGATAGCCGAACAAACGCTCGGCTTCGCCGGTGTTGACCAGCCAGGCGCTGGGCGCTTCAATGCCGATGATCTCGACAGGCTTGCCCAGCAGCGCGCCGAAGCGCTCAGCCAGCCAGCGGATGGAGGTCGTCTCCGGCCCGCTGACATTGAGCGGCGTGGTGGGTACCGTGGTTTCCGCCAGGCAGCGCAGCGCCTGAGCGTTGGCGTCGCCCTGCCAAATCACGTTCACGTGGCCCATGGTGACGTCCACTGACTCGCCGCGCCACACTTTCTGCGCCACGTCGGCCAGCACGCCGTAGCGCAGATCAATGGCGTAGCTCAGCCGAAACAACCGTCCCGGGGTGCCGTGGAGCTGCGAAAAATGTTCGAACATCCGCTCGCGCCCGACGCACGAATTGGCGTACTCGCCGGGAGGCGAGAGCGCAGAAGATTCGTCCGCGCCCTGGCTGGTGACGGGAACGAACGGGTACACGCAGGCGGTGGAGAAAGCCACGATGCGCGACTCCTTGAAAGTCTCGGCCACCAGTGCCGGTACATGGACGTTCATCGCCCAGGTGAGCGGGTTGTTGGCGTCGGCACCGAACTTGCGGCCGGCCATGAAAATC
>JBBSRE010000407.1:0-2958 GCA_038243365.1 Burkholderiales bacterium
CACATCCACGTCGGCGCCCAGCTCGCCAAAGTACTGGACGATGTTCCAGGTGAAACTGTCGTAGTTGTCGATCATGAGCAGCTTCATATGGGTGCTCCGTGCTCAGATGATGGGCTGCCGCGCAAACGCGCAAATTCGCGGTGCTCGAAGGCGATACACGCTTCCATCATGCTTCGGTAGATCTGCTCGATCACGTCCGGGTCGCCGCCTTCATCCAAAGCCTGCGCGCGCACCCGCTGCACGATGTCTTCGATGCGGGCTTCGTCGCGCACCTGCGTGGCGAGGGGTTTGATACGCGCGGCCTGTGTCATGTAGCCCACGCGTTCCACCAGCAGAGGTACCAGCACGTCGTCCAGCGCATTGATCGCGCGGCGCACATCCTGCATATCCTGGCAGTACTGCACTTTGTCGATGCCGCGTGTCATTCGAATCCCTCCTCAACCAGTTCTGCTGCGCGAAGGATGGCGCGCGCCTTGTGTTCTGTCTCAGCCCATTCGAGCTCTGGCACTGAATCGGCGACCACGCCGGCCGCTGCCTGCACGTACAGTTCGCCGTCCTTGACGATGGCGGTGCGGATCGCAATCGCCACATCCATGTCGCCGGCGTAGCTCAAATATCCGCAGGCACCGCCATACAAGCCACGCTTGGTGGGTTCGAGCTGGTCGATGATTTCCATGGCGTGCACCTTGGGCGCGCCGGTCAACGTCCCCGCAGGGAAACTGGCGCGCAGCACGTCCATGTTGCTCATGCCTGGTTTGAGGATGCCCTCGACATTGCTCACTATGTGCATGACATGGCTGTAGCGCTCCACAGCAAATGCTTCGGTCACCTTGACGGTCCCCGTTTGTGCAATGCGGCCGATGTCGTTGCGCGCCAGGTCGATCAGCATGACATGCTCGGCGCGCTCCTTGGGATCGGCGAGCAGTTCGGCTTCAGTGGCCTGGTCCTGCTCAAGCGTCGCGCCACGGGGGCGGGTGCCGGCCAGCGGGCGGATCGTCACCTTTTCGCCAGCCTCTGTCTTTTCCTGGCGCACCAGAATCTCCGGGCTGGCGCCCACGACATGGCTGTCGCCAAAGTCGTAGTAATACATATAGGGGCTTGGATTGAGCGAGCGCAACGCGCGGTACAACGACAACGGGCTGGCATCAAACCGCTTGTGGATGCGCTGGCCCACCTGCACTTGCATGAATTCCCCGCCGGCGATCAGCGCCTTGGCACGCTCCACCGCTGCGATGTAGTCCTGCTTGGCAAAGTCGCGCTGCGCCGGGTGACTCTGGCTGGCGGATACCTGCGGTGCGCTGACCGAATAGCGCAGCTGCTTGCGCAGGCCGCGCAGGCGCTTCTTGGCATTGCTGTAGGCCTCGGGCCTCGCCGGATCGGCGTAGACAATGAGGTAAAGCTTGCCTGAGAGGTTGTCGATGACGGCCAGTTCTTCACACTGAAGAAGCAGGATGTCGGGCATGCCGAGCATGTCGGGCGGGCAACTGGCTTCGAGTTTTTTCTCGATGTGGCGCACCACGTCGTAGCCGAAATAGCCTGCCAGCCCGCCGCAAAAGCGCGGCAAACCAGGCCGCAGCGCCACCTTGAAACGCTTTTGATAGGCGTCGACAAAATCAAGCGGATTGCCACGGGCACTCTCAACGATTTCGCCATCGGTCACGACTTCAGTGGTCGCATTCGCGCCAAATCCACGCGAACGTAGCAGCGTGCGCGCGGGGAGACCGATGAAGCTGTAGCGGCCAAACCGCTCGCCGCCGACCACCGATTCGAGCAGGAAGCTGCACGCACCACCGCCCTGTGCGTGCGCCAGTTTCAGATACAGAGAGAGAGGGGTTTCAAGATCTGCAAACGCCTCGACCATCAAGGGAATGCGGTTGTAGCCTTCTCGGGCGAGGCTGTGGAATTCAAGTTCAGTGATCACGGGGGATTCCTGCCGCTTCGGCAGACGGGCCAGCTATCTGGCACGCCGGGTTCATCGGGGGCGGCTCAAAAAACCCACCAAACGGGCGCGCCGTGCCGACGCTCAGCCCCGCAAGGCGAAGCGGGCCCGCCAGGGCCAGGCTCCCCGGTCGCTGAGACCTCCGATGAAGGCGCGGTGCATGAACATGCGCAAAGTGTAGCAAACAGACCTGCGGCCGCAGCGCTGTAACGGAGCACAAGCGCCGTGGAAAAACCCGATCGACGAATTCAGGAAAACCCTGTTGCAGCCGCTCTCCAAAGTATCGAGAATTCAAAGAATAGTACGACCGTTCTTTTTTTGGAGTTGCCATGCGCCTCGTCTCCCGTTTCCTGTTGGCCTGCTGTGCCAGCGCGCTGCTTTCTGCCGGTGCCCTCGCTGCACCCATCACCGTGGCGGATGTGAAATATCCCGACACCGTCGACGTGCAGGGCACACCGATTCAGCTCAACGGTGCAGGAGTCCGTTACAAGGCGGTCTTCAAGGTGTATACCGCCGGTCTTTACCTCGGCAAGCCAGCCGTCACCACGCAGGAAGTGTTCGTGCAGCCGGGCACCAAGCGGCTCGCCATCACCATGCTGCGCGACATCGATTCCACCGAGCTCGGAAGGCTGTTCTCGCGCGGCATGGAAGACAACATTGACCGCGCCTCATTTTCCAAGCTGGTGCCGGGCGTCGTGCGTATGAGCCAGATTTTCTCAGACCATAAAAAGCTGCAAAGCGGCGACACATTCACCATCGACTGGGTGCCGGGCATGGGCGCCGTGATCACGGTGAAGGGTGTCACGCAAGGCGAGCCCTTCAAGGAGCCCGCGTTCTTCAACGCCCTCCTGGGGATCTGGCTCGGCGACAGGCCGGCTGACTGGAAGCTCAAGGAAGCTTTGCTCGGCAAGAGCTAAGCAGCAGCGGGCGCCACATCGGGCACACTTTAGAGTTATGGCGCAGCAGAGTGGCGCCGCTAGGGTGCTGCTGACACCCACAGGTTGGCCAGTGAATCGGTC
>JBBSRE010000408.1:0-2954 GCA_038243365.1 Burkholderiales bacterium
CAAATTCCACCTGGACGAAGGGCGCGACCCGCAGACCTATGGCCTGGGCGTGAAAGAGCTGTGGGAAATCGACCCCGCACGCCACCAGCCCGGCTTTGTGCTGCACACCGCCGGCTGGCCCATGAAAGCCGATACCTACGGCGGCGCGTTTCTGTACCACATGGAAGACAACAAAGTCTCGCTGGGCTTCATCACGGGGCTCGACTACAGCAACCCGTATCTGAGCCCGTTCGAAGAATTTCAGCGCTGGAAGACACACCCCAACATCCGCTACTACCTGGAAGGCGACGAGGAAAAAGGCATCAAGCCCGCCAAGCGCATCGGCTACGGCGCGCGCGCCCTTACGGCCGGTGGTCTGCTTAGCCTGCCCAAGACGATCTTCCCCGGCGGCGCGCTGGTTGGCTGCGAAGCTGGCTACATGAACGTGAGTCGCATCAAAGGCAGCCACGCCGCCATCAAAACCGGCATGTTGGCCGCAGACGCCGCGTTTGACGCGATTACCGCAGGCCGCCAGCACGATGAACTGGTGGCCTACCCCAAGGCGTTTGAGGAAAGCTGGCTCTACACCGAACTCAACAAGTCGCGCAACTTCAAGACCTGGTTCAAGAAGGGCTTGACCACCGCCACGCTGATGAATGGTATTGAGCAATTTGTGCTCAAGGGCAGCATTCCCTGGACGCTGCACCGCGACAAGCCTGACTACGCCTACCTGAAGCCGGCAGCCGAGTGCAAGCCCATCGTGTATCCCAAGCCCGACGGCAAGCTCACGTTTGACAAGCTCTCCAGCGTCTTCATCAGCAACACGAACCACAGCGAGAACCAGCCGCCGCACCTCACGCTCAAAGACGCGAGCGTGCCGGTGAACATCAATTTGGCCAAGTACGCTGGCCCGGAGCAGCGCTATTGCCCTGCCGGGGTCTACGAGTTTGTCCCTGACGAAGCCAAGGGCGGCGACGCGCAGCGCCTGCAGATCAACGCGCAGAACTGCGTGCACTGCAAAACCTGCGACATCAAGGACCCGACGCAGAACATCGTGTGGATTCCGCCAGAGGGTGGCGGTGGGCCGAACTATGTAGGCATGTAGTCAGCTTTGATAGCTGCTCACGCAAGACTGGCCTGCCCTGCAGGCCTTTTTTACGTAATATTCAGGGGCAGATCGGCTTTTTTCAGCGTTCGCAGCACAAAGCTCGAACGGCTGTGCCGTATGCCCTTGATCTTGTAGAGCTTCTCGCGCAGCAGGCGCTCGTAGTCGCGCGTGTCCTTTACCACCACGCGCAGCAGGTAGTCATAGTCGCCCGACACCAGATGCGCCTCGATCACTTCGGGAATGCTGGCCAGCGTCTCGCCAAACTTCTCCAGCGTGTTGTCAGAGTGACTGTCGAGCGTCACCTGCACCAGCACGGTATCGCTCAAGTCCAGCGCCTGCGGGTTGATGCGCACGGTGTACCCCTCGATCGCACCGGATTCCTCCATCTTCTTGATGCGGCCCCAACACGGCGAGGGACTCAGACCCACCGCCTGGCCGATTTCCTGAAGACTGGCGCGGGCGTTGCCCTGCAGCACAGCGAGAATTTTTCTATCAAGACGATCCATCAGAAGTATTTTCCACAAAACACACGAAGACAGAATATTTTTCTATTAAATCGCCATTTTTTCGGAAATTCAGAAAATTCGTCGACCGGCCTGGACGCACAATTTGCACATCAAGGCGCTCTTACCGGAGCACACGAACTGCCTACAGCCCCGGCCGGTTACCGCCAGCCGGGGCACAGTCAGCACCCCGCTCGGCCTGTGCTCACGAGGCGCAAAACCGGATGCCGAACCGAATCGTCCTTGCCATCTGAGATGTTGCTGGGCTCGAATGGCGCACCACGCACACGCACACGCAGGCGCCTGCGTGACATTCCGAGAACAAACCCCGATGCCCCCGGCCACGCTGCGCCACCATAATGAAGGGCACCTGCCTCGCTGCCATGAGGCTTAGCAGCCGACTTTTCCACGCCTTCCCACAGGAACCCACCATGCAATTGAACAAACTCGTCCTAGGCTTGGGCCTCGCATTCGGTCTGATCGTCGGCGCCAGCGCGCAAACCACGATGCGCATCAGCATCTCCACCGCGCAGAACTCGCACCAGGGTGTGGCGATCGATACGTTCGCCAAAGAAGTGGAAAAGCGCACTGACGGCCGTTACAAGATTCAAACTTTCTACAACGGAGCTTTGGGCGGCGAACGCGAATCCATCGAAGCCGTGCAGCTGGGCACACAGGAGTTGGCGTTCAGTTCCACGGGACCCGTGCCCAACTTCGTACCGGAAGCCAAGATTTTCGATGTGCCTTTCTTGTTCCGGGACAAGGCCCACGCCCGCGCGGTGCTCGACGGGCCTATCGGCCAGGACATGCTGACCAAGTTTGACAGCAAAGGATTCAAGGCACTGGCATGGGCCGAGAACGGTTTCCGCCACATGACCAACAGCAAGCGCGACGTGAAGGTGCCTGAAGACCTCAAGGGCCTGAAGATGCGCACCATGGAGAACCCGGTCCACATTGCCGCCTACAAAGGTTTCGGCATCGTCACCACGCCCATGGCGTTTCCCGAAGTGTTTACCGCCTTGCAGCAGGGCACGGTCGATGGCCAGGAAAATCCGCTTTCGGTGATCATCTCTGCCAAGTTTGATCAGGTGCAAAAGCACTTGACGCTCACTGGCCATGTCTACTCGCCCTGCATCTTCCTGATGAACAAGGCATCGTTTGAAAAGCTGTCGGCGGCCGACAAGCAGGCCTTCATTGAAGCGGCCAAGGAAGGCGCCAAAGTCAACCGCGCACGCGTCGACGAAGACGACGCCAAGGGCGTCGCCGACCTGCGCGCAAAAGGCATGACGGTAATTGAGAACATCGACAAGGCCAAGTTTGTCGCTGCGTTGGCACCGGTCGAAGCCCAGTTCGAGAAGCAATTC
>JBBSRE010000409.1:0-2953 GCA_038243365.1 Burkholderiales bacterium
CGTCGCGGTGCTCAAGAAACGCCCCTTCCACATGCTGCCGGCGGTGAACACTTTGTTCAATGCTTTGCTCAACAACGCAGAGTTTCGGGCGCTCGATTTCTCGCAGTTGTGCGTCTCGCAGGCGGGAGGCATGGCTGCTTCAGAAGGCACGGCTCGCCAGTGGCAGAAAGTCACCGGCCACGCCATGGTCGAAGGTTGGGGCATGAGTGAGACCTGCGCTATCGGCACCAACAACCCGGTCAACACCGAACATTTCAGCGGCAGCATTGGCCTGCCGCTGCCCGGCATCGACATCGCGATCAAGGACGATGCGGGCGGCGACGTGGCACTGGGTGAACCTGGCGAGATTTGCATCCGCGGTCCCAACGTGACGCCGGGGTCCTACCAAAAGCCGGAGGAAAACGCGGAGGCGTTCACCTCCGACGGCTTCATGCGCACCGGCGACATTGGCGTGATGGATGAGCTTGGTTACACCCGCATCATTGACCGCAAGAAGGACATGATTCTGGTGAGCGGCTTCAACGTGTTTCCCAACGAGATCGAGAACGTAGTGTCCTTATGCCCGGGCGTGTTGGAGTGCGCAGCGGTGGGCGTGCCCGATGAGCGCCAAGGTGAAGCTGTCAAACTGTTCGTAGTGCGCAGCGACCCCGCGCTGACCGAGGCGGACATCACCAGTTACTGCCACGACAACCTGACTGGCTACAAGCGGCCCAGCCACATCGAGTTCCGCGACGATCTTCCCAAGACCAACGTGGGCAAGGTGCTACGCCGCGAACTGCGCCCTAAGGTTGAAGGTCGGGCGGCCTGAAACCGAAACTGCTCACCTCGGCAAATTACTCCTGAAAAGATAGCTGATGACGCTTGCCTCACCTGCCTTACCGCGCGAAATGACCGTATTTGAGCGCGGCTGGCTCTCGTCCAACAACGTGCTGTTCACAGGCTCAGAAGGCGCTGCCCTGGTTGACACCGGTTACTGCAGCCACGCGGAGCAAACCGTTGCGCTGGTGCGCGCAGCCCTGGGCGACGTACCTTTGACCCGCATTTTCAACACGCACCTGCACAGCGACCATTGCGGCGGCAACTCCGCCCTGCAACAGGCCTGGCCCGATGTGCAAACCTTGATCCCGCCGGGGCAAGCGGAGCATGTGCGCCATTGGGACGCGTATGCGCTGAGCTACACACCCACCGGCCAGGAATGCCCAGAGTTTCGCTGCGACGATGTGCTGCTACCAGGTTCCGAGATACTGCTGGGCGGCAAACCTTGGCAGGTGCACGCTGCACCGGGGCACGATCCGCACTCCGTGGTGCTTTTCGAACCGCAAGCGCGCATCTTGATCTCAGCCGATGCCTTGTGGGAAAACGGCTTCGGCGTGGTGTTCCCTGAGATCGAAGGCGTGCGCGCTTTTGACGAAGTCGGGGCGACGCTAGACCTCATCGAGCGGCTCGCGCCCGAAGTCGTCATCCCCGGCCACGGCGCACTGTTCGTCGATGCGCCGCGCGCCGTGGCCACGGCGCGCCGACGTCTGGAAGGCTTTGTGCGCGACCCGGGCAAGCACGCGATGTACGCATCCAAGGTGCTGCTCAAATACAAGCTGCTTGAATGGCAGGCCATCAGCACCGAGGCGCTGGAGGCCTGGGCCGGCGCAACGCCCTACTTCGGCAAACTGCACAGCACCTATTTTGCCGGCGAACCACAGTCCGCTTGGATGCACAACTTGGTCAACGAACTAGTGCGCTCAGGCGCGGCGCGGCGCGAGGGGGAAATGCTGGTTAACGTGTGATCTGAGACGACCTTTTGAGGTGGGCGCGGTTCTTCCCGCTGCCGATTCTGCGCTTCGCAGCACTGATTTCATTCCCTGGGTCGACACGTCAAATCGCGCTGGCTCTGGCAATCAGCGCGTGCGCCTGATGAGGCCATCGCCCAGCAGTCCGCAGGATCATTTGCTGGAGAAAATTAATTTCAAACCGGCAGCCGCGAACAGAACGCTAAGCCCGCCCTCGATCCAACGTCGCAATCGTGTGTAAAAGGAGACCATGGGCGCGGTCGAGAAAATAACGGCATACCCACCGAACACCAGACTGCCGAGGAACGCACAGCCGCCGATGATGGTGAGCAAGACTCCCACCGGCGCATCCTGCCGAAGCCCCAGCGACATGATCGCAATCCAGGCGAGCACCACCTTCGGATTGCCGATGTGCATGAGAAAACCTTGACGATAGAGCTGCGTCCACGCAGGCGCTCGTCGGCGGTTCGTCATGGTCGTGACCTCCGATGTCTTTCGCATGGCAGTCCGCCCTGCGCGATACGCCAAGTAACGCAAAAATAGACGCCGCCCAAAATCTTGATGATGAAGAGCGCGTTGGCACAGGCCGCCAACACCGCTGATAAGCCTGTTGCCGCCAGGATCGCCCAAAACATCGACCCGGTCATAACACCAGCTGCGAGAACCAGGGCTGGAGCCCGGCCATCGCGCATGGCGGTTGCCATGATCGCCATGTTGCTCGGCCCTGGACTGGCCGTAGCGCCAAGGTAGGTGAGGTAAACGAGAGCGATTTGCGTGGAGATCACCGTGCATTCGCCTGCCGAGGTGGTCTTGCTTCCTGAAGGTCGAGGCCTCCGCCATCTGCATCTGTGTACGAATGCCGCACCTGATCGACGGAAGCACCTGCGCGAACCCAAGGACGATTCGGCATGCCCACCCGCGCGGAGACCCGCGGCGCGCTTCGAAAATCCCTCTTCTCCACATCTTGCTGGGCGAGCGGAAAGACGAGATTAGGCTGCCGAACGCACACCCCTTACACCAACGTTCTGTCCAGCATCGCGAGCAATGAGAGAGCCACTTTTCTCTTCATTTCCCACCTGCGCACGCGCGCAATTCCGAGTTAGTCGCGCTCCATCCGAAACGCCTTGGCTGGCCCGAAATGCCCACACCCGATAAACGGCAACGGCGGC
>JBBSRE010000410.1:0-2924 GCA_038243365.1 Burkholderiales bacterium
GAATGTACGGGTGCAATCTTTACCTTCTATCCGTCATGAATTGAAAGCCTGGCAAATTCGGGGGCGTCCATGTACGAAAACTGACCCACTTATGGAGGTTGTGCCGATCCAAAACTGACCCAGGTGTTTTACTTGCCCTGCCTTATTTTTAGGCAGGAGCGAAAAAGGTGATCACCATGGAAATGTTAGGCAAGATTCGACGGATGCATTTGCGCGACAAGCTGTCGCTGCATGAAATAGCCAAGCGCACGGGGTTGTCGCGCAACACGCTGCGCCGCTGGCTCAGGGCGCCACAAGAGGTGCAGGTGCCTGTCTACAGCAGGCCCCAGGCGTTGGGCAAGCTGAGCGCTTTCACTTCAGAGTTGGAGCAGGCCCTGCAAGCCGATGGCCACCGCAGCAAACAAAACCGGCGCACGGCCAAGGCGCTGTTTGCGCAAATCCAGGCGGGCGGTTATGCCGGCGGCTACAGCGCGGTCACGGACTTCACGCGCGCCTGGCGAGGCAGTGCCGGCAAGGCTCCCCATGCCTTTGTGCCGCTGAGTTTCGAGTTGGGCGAGGCCTTCCAGTTCGATTGGAGCGAAGAGGGCCTGGTCGTCGGCGGCATTTACTACCGGCTGCAGGTCTCGCACCTCAAGCTGTGCGCCAGCCGCGCTTTCTGGCTGGTGGCCTACCCCAGCCAGGGCCATGAAATGCTGTTCGATGCCCACACGCGCTCCTTCGCGGCGCTGGGCGGCGTTGCCCGGCGCGGCATTTATGACAACATGAAAACGGCCGTCGACAAGGTCAAGAAAGGCAAGGGCCGGGTGGTCAATATGCGCTTTGCCGTGATGTGCGCACACTACCTGTTCGATGCCGATTTCTGCAACGTCGCCTCGGGCTGGGAAAAAGGCGTGGTGGAAAAGAACGTGCAGGACAGCCGCAGGCGCATCTGGCTCGATGCGCAGAAGTGCCAGTTTGGCTCGTTCGAGGCGCTCAACGCCTGGCTGGGCGAGCGCTGCCGGGCCCTGTGGAGCGAGATCCGCCATCCCGAGTTCAAGCAGTTCAGCGTGCAGGAGATGCTGGCGCAAGAACTCCCCGAGATGATGCCCATGCCAGCCGCGTTTGACGGCTACGTGGAAAGGCAAGCGAGCGTATCGAGCACCTGCCTGGTCAGCGTGCAGCGCAACCGGTATTCGGTGCCGTGCGAATTCGCCGGCCAGCGCGTGAGCACACGGCTGTACCCCACGCGCATCTGCGTGGTGGCCGGCGATACCGTGGTCGCCAGCCATGAGCGGGTCGTCAACCGGGGGCAGACTGTGTATGACTGGCAGCACTACATCGCGTTGGTGCAGCGCAAACCGGGCGCCCTGCGCAACGGAGCGCCCTTTGCCGACATGCCTGTGCCCTTGAAGCAGCTCAAGCTCGGCCTGCTGCGCCACCCCGGCGGGGACCGGATCATGGCGCAGGTGCTCGCTGCTGTGCCGACGGCTGGGCTGGAGGCGGTGCTGGTGGCGGTCGAGTTGGTCGTCGAGTCGGGCGCCCTGAGCGCCGAGCATGTGCTGAACGTGCTCGCCCGGCTCAATGCCAGCGCGCTGCCCGAGACGGTGCAAACGACGCTGCAACTCGTCGATGCGCCGCTGGCCAACACCGGCCGCTACGACACCCTGCGCTGTGTCATTGGGGCGCCAGGCGGCGCGACGGCGGTCCACCATGCGTGATGTCAGCGCCGAACTCAAAGAGCTGCGCCTGCACGGCATGGCCAGCGCCTGGACGGACCTGATGAGTCAGGGGGAATCGTCAACGTCCACCTCCCGCTGGCTGATCGAGCACCTGCTGCAGGCCGAACACACCGACCGGGCGATGCGCTCGGTCAGCCACCAGATGAACGCGGCCAAGCTGCCCATGCACCGCGATCTGGCCGGGTTTGACTTCGACGCGTCCAAGGTCGATCAGCCGCTGGTCAGGCAACTCGCTACGCTGGCGTTTACCGATACGGCGCAAAACGCCGTGCTCATCGGTGGGCCCGGCACAGGCAAGACGCACCTGGCTACGGCCATCGCCGTGGCGGGCATTGCCGTGCAGGGCAAGCGCGTGCGCTTTTACTCCACGGTCGATCTGGTCAATGTGCTGGAGAAGGAAAAGCGTGACGGCAAGGCCGGACGCATGGCCCTGTCATTGATGCGCATGGACCTGGTCGTTCTCGATGAACTGGGCTACCTGCCGTTCAGCCAGGCGGGGGGCGCTTTGCTGTTTCACCTGCTCTCCAAGCTGTACGAGCACACCAGCGTGGTCATCACCACCAATTTGAGTTTCTCCGAATGGTCGAGCGTCTTTGGGGACGCCAAAATGACCACCGCGCTGCTCGACAGGCTCACTCACCACTGCCACATCGTGGAGACGGGCAACGAGTCGTACCGGTTCCAGCACAGCACCCTGGCCGCCAAGTCGCGGATCAAGGCGCGCGAGCAAGCGCGCAAGGAGGCAAAAGCAGCACTGCCAGACGAGCCGTTCTGAGCCGGGCGCGCACGGGGAAATCCGCTACAGGCTACGCCCTTCGCTCCTTTCCCCGTGCACTCTGTGAATTCAAAAAGCCTGGACAAGGAAAGCCAAGAACCAACTGCTGAGTACACTTATCCACAGTTGCTGGTTCCAACACCAGCAACCCGCCCTGGGTCACTATTGGATCGGCAGGGTGGGTCAATATTCAATCGGCGCCGACACTTAGTTGTTAAAATTGCCGGGGATTGGCGTATTGAGGTAAGGGAACGCAGCCTTGAACGTCGTGGCATCTTTGCGCACGCCATCGGTCAACGCCAGCGCGCCTGCCGGCGCATCAGCCGGTTTGCAACCTACCTTGAGCGTGTCCCCAGCGCCTGTCAATGCGCACAGGGCGCCCATGGCCACCCGCAAGGACAAGTCCACCACATCGTCGCCAGGGCGGCGCC
>JBBSRE010000411.1:0-2919 GCA_038243365.1 Burkholderiales bacterium
ATCTTCATTGCCGCTGGCGTGGGCGCTTTCCAGCCCAAGCTGTTGCGCGTTGAAGGTCTGGACAAATTTGACAACAGCCAGTTGTTCTACCGTGTCAGGAACCCGGCCGACTTCGCCGGCAAAAACCTGGTGATCGTCGGTGGCGGCGATTCCGCTCTCGACTGGGCCTTGAACTTTGTTGCCGAAGGTCCGAACAAGGCTGAAAGCGTGATCCTGATTCACCGTCGCGATGGCTTCAAGGCTGCACCCGCGAACGTTGCCAAGATGAAGGAACTGTGCGATGCGTACGAGATGCAGTTCCTGGTCGGCCAGGTCACCGGCTACGACGAAATAGACGGCAAGTTGACAGCGGCCAAAGTCACAGGCGCCGATGGCATCACCCGCGTGGTGCCGCTCGATGTCATGCTGGTGTTCTTTGGCCTGTCGCCCAAGCTGGGGCCGATTGCCCTGTGGGGTCTGGACATCGAGCGTAAACAGCTCAAGGTGGACACCGAGAAGTTTTCCACCAACATTCCAGGTATTTTTGCAGTGGGTGACATCAACACTTATCCAGGCAAGAAAAAGTTGATCCTGAGCGGTTTCCATGAATGCGCACTGGCTGCGTTCGGCGCAGCATCCATCGTTTTCCCGGACAAGAAAATCCATTTACAGTACACCACCACCAGCCCAAAACTGCACAAGGTACTGGGCGTGGAATCGCCGGTTTTTGACTGACAGGCGTTGACAACCCATCCATCAGGCCCGCTCCGAGCGGGCTTTTAAACGCGTGCACCTCATGTACGCTTGAAGCTGATTCCACACCTCTGAGGTTCCTTGCCAGCACATACCGGGATGGAAACCCCTCTACAATTCGCGTTGTGTTCGCAAGAGCACTTTCGCTGGGGGTGTTGCTGCAATTGGGGAGAACCAAGCGCAGTGACTGAGAAAGTCCCTTTGAACCTGATTGAGGTAATCCTCGCGCAGGGAAGCATGTTCCAGACGTCTGCCGTTCGGCAAGGCGTCCAGCCAAGCCGCCCTGCCATTGACGAACGGAACTGTTGATGGACTCGACGCCGCTTTCTCCTGTGAGCGCCAATACGGCACTTACGCCATTGCCTGCAAACGAGCGACTTTTTGGATGGCGAGACCATGCAGCGCTGTGGCTCAGTCTGGGCGTGGGCCTGCTGGTCATGCAGATCGGTGCTTACCTGGTGCCGGCACTCGGAACCCAGGCGGCATTGACGGTCATCCTTTGCGGGTCCATCTTCGGCGCAGGCTTGCTGGCCTGGACGGCCAAGATTGGCTGCGACAGCGGCCTGTCAAGTGCCGGTTTGATGCACGCCACCTACGGCAGCAGCTTTGCGCGCTTGCCGGTGCTGCTCAATATCGTGCAGCTAATTGGCTGGACGACTTTTGAGCTGGTCGTCATGCGCGATGGAACTGTGGCCATTGCACGGCAATCCGGTGGCTTCACGGGGACCTTGTGGCCCCTGCTGGCGACGTTTCTTTGGGGCGCGGTGTTGCTGGCTTTGCTGTCAGGCTCGATGGTCACACTGGTGCGCAAATTCATTGGCCGCTACGGCTTGCCACTGGTGATTGCCTCCCTGTTGTGGCTGAGCTGGCAGTTTCTTGCCAAAGCCAATGCGCAGGGGCTTGGCGGGTTGTGGCACCGTGCGGGTGATGGCAGCATGAGCACCTTGTCGGCGCTGGATCTGGTCATCGCCATGCCGGTGTCGTGGCTGCCGCTGGTCGCAGACTTTGCACGCCATGGCCGCAACGGCAACAGCGCGCTACGTGGCACATGGCTGGGGTATGGAGTGGCCAATATCTGGTGCTATGCATTGGGCCTGCTGGTTGCACTCACGACACCGAGCACCGACCTGGTGGCGGCGCTGCTGCTGGCGCAAGGCGGGCTCATTGCCCTTGGATTGATTCTGATCGACGAGGTTGACAATGCCTATGGCGACCTTTACTCGGGTTCGGTGGCGGGTCACAGCCTGAAACCCGCCTGGAGCATACGCCGCTGGGGCATGGTGCTGGCCGTGCTGTGCACCGCTTTGGCGTTGGTGCTGCCCATGCACAGCCTGGAGCCGTTTTTGTTGATGCTCAGTTCGGTGTTTGTTCCGCTTTACGGGGTCATTCTGGCGCGTCTGGCGGGGCAGCCGAATGTGGTGTCGCTGATGACAGAGCGCCGGGTGAACACCAGTGCCGTCGCCATCTGGCTGCTGGGGGTGGTCTGTTATCACCTGTGCGCACAACTGGCGCCCCACTGGGGGGCCGCGCTGCCAACGCTGGCGCTTACGTTTGCACTGGCGCGGGCTACCCGCCAACGATTCAATCCATCAGCGGTCAGCGCAGCGGCTTGAGCTGCATGGGAAGGGGTGCATGACCGTGATTCAGCGGTCCACCACCGGCGCCAGTTCTCACGTCTGCCCCCGCCTCCAGTGCAGCGCGGACATAGTCACGCGCAGCCTGCACGGCTTCCAGCAAAGATGCGCCTGACGCCAAGTGCGCGGCAATGGCAGACGACAGCGTGCAACCGGTGCCATGGGTATTGCTTGTGGGAATGCGCGGGGCACGCATCCAGTGAACCTTGCCCTCTTGCGTGCGCAGCAAGTCACACACCAGATCACCCGGCAAAGGGCCACCCTTGAGCAAGACGGCGTTAGCGCCCATCGTCAGCATTTCTTGCGCAGCCGCTTCCATATCGCGCTCGCTGGTCAAGGGCCGTCCGACCAACAATGAAGCCTCGTCCAGATTGGGCGTCACCACAAGCGCGCGTGGAAACAGCTCGCGCACCAGCATCATGATGGCCGGATTGTCGATCAGCACGGCACCGCTTGTGGCCACCATGACCGGGTCAAGCACCACTTGTTGCAAGGCGTGGCGGTCAATCGCCTCGGCCACCGTCTGCACAATTTCGGGCGCATGCAGCATGCC
>JBBSRE010000412.1:0-2914 GCA_038243365.1 Burkholderiales bacterium
TGGCACCGGCGCTGCCCGAGCGCAAGCCGGGCGGCTCTTCAATCGACTGCCCGCCGTGTGCCACGGCGACGTCGTGAAAATCTTTCACCTGCTCAGCCGAATCGCACCGAAAGCCGAGCGTTGATCCGTTGGCTACGGTCGCTGGCTCGTCATTGATGGGTTGACTCAGACCGAAGGTGCTCCCGTCATGGCGATAGAACAGTCGCACATGGCCGGATGCTGCGGTGTTGCGGGCAGGCTCCCCTGCGCCCAAGACGCCCAGCACAGCGTCGTAGAAGCGCTTGGAGCGCTCAATGTCATTCGATCCGAGCATTACGTGATTCAGCATGGCGGTAGAGAAAAGGTGGGTTTAAGAAGCAGTGAATGGTCAAGTGCCGTCTGCGTAGGCGACGAATGCGACGCCGAGTGCAAGAAGAAGGCACAAGGGTGAATATACAAAGCTATCCAGCTGGGCGAACCGGCTGCCGCGCACCCGCTTGAAAAACCCGATGTAGCGAAAGTCGCCGATTGCGCGGGCCAGAAGCCCGATGGAAAGCGCGTAGCAAAACCAACGAAGCACACGGACGGGCATCCCGATCGAGACCAGTCCTGAGGTCGCTGCGATCAGCCCCGCGCAGAGCAGCAGCGCGACGCCAACACCGACCGTGGCGCCAGCCGAAGGAACAAACAAAGGCTTGCCGTCGATGCTCGGCACCGCACCACTTTCTCCTGAGGTGGGCAGAAATGCCATACCAAAATGCCACACCGCCAGGCCCACAAACACCGCACTTAAAGCAATAGAGATGGACATATTCATGGCACCCAGCGCCGGCGTGATGCGGCGGCGCAGACGCCCGCCTTCGAAGGGTTGTCAGCCAACTTTGCCTCCTGCAGCTTGCACCCGCGCAAGAACGAACGCGCCGAGTACTGCTGACATACAGCCAAGCGGCAATGGACGACGTAGAGGCCAACCAGGAAACCAACGCCCAAAATCAGCACGCTACCCAACACACCCATCAACCACGATGTGTCGCCTCTTCGAATCAAAAGGGTGAATCCGGCAGCGACCAACGCCAGCGCCACGAGGAAGTGGAAACCAACGACGCGCCACCAAAAGCCATGCACGGCTTGACGAAAACTTTCGCCCCAGACATTGAACCGTCCTGGTTCGAAGCGTCGTTGTGAACAGCGGCGCAGCGGTGAGTGCGGTACGGCCGCAGCGACAAAAAAGCCCCATGCGCTGCGCAGCGGGCACCGGATGTGGAGCGAGCACGGTGTCAACTTCTGGATGCGAAGGTGGAGCTACAAAAACCGTAGCACAACGCGCACGTTGGACAAGCAGCACAGCACTTTTTAGCTTCCGCTTTTGCAAGGCGCTTTGCCTGTGACGACCAGCGGACCCATTCAGCCGCCACTGAAAGCGGTCGGCTGGAATGGCGGGTCAGGCCGCATCGTTTTGCTCTGCAATATGGACTTATGAGCCTGCATAGTGAGCGCCTGCCATGATGAATGGAATAAGCAGCTCCGGAATCAGATAGCCGAGCCACACTGCAGCCGGCTTAGGTAGGCCAACCTTCGAGATGGAGACAAGCCGCCCGACACCTGCAAGCAGCACCCCAAGCGCAAGCAAGTAGACCAAAAAGCCCTGTTGGCGAATGGTCAGTGCGGCCCAAAGGCAGATGATGCCGGTCGACAGGTAAACACCAGCCATGAACCGATGAACGTTGTCCAGGCGTGGCGACGTATCGGGTTGCCCGAGATAAAACTGCAACGAGCCACCGAATATGGCGATGGCTGCGACGAGAAACAAGCAGATCTGGACGACAACCTGACTGATAGTGAGAGCGGCAGTGGTGGGCATGAAGGACTCCCGACGGTTATGCCCAACGTTTGACTCAAGCGGCAGGCGGCAGCCGGCGGGCGCAGCCCGGTGACCGTCCGCTTGAAGGAAGAGTTAGCCGTCTGGCTCATTCGTAGTGCGACCACATGCGAAGTGCCCGCACGGTACGTTCCTTCTTGAATACTTCATACACGAGACGGTGTTGGATGTTGATTCTGCGCGAATAGGCGTCGTCAAGATCCCCTACGAGCTTCTCGTAGGCAGGTGGGTTCTGAAATGGATCGATGGCCAACCCATCGAGAAGCGCTTGAGCCTTCTGCTTCAGGCCGGCAGCCGAGAGCTTCTTGGCGTCCTTCAGTGCATGTTTGGCGTAGACGACGGCCCACTTCACCAAACAACCGCCTTTGCACTCTTGCCCAAGGGCTCAGCCATACCCTTCTTGATGGATTCACGCATGCCCGGAACCGACAGAAGGTAAAGAGTCTCCTGAATGGCCTGCCAATCTTCGGCCGACACCAAAACTGCGCTACTGCGCTTGCCTGAAATCAAGATCGGCTGATGGGACTCAGAAGCCTGGTCGATCAGTCGGTACAGATCGGCGCGCGCCTCGCTGGCGGTGATGGGTGTGACCATGGGTTCTCCTAGAAAGACAGTATCGTACGTTAAAGCGTACGAATTATCAAGGACAACGCGCGAGGAGGTGAGACGCCTAACGCTTGACTTAAGCGGCGCCGTCAGGTGTCCGCTTGAAGGAGGGGTTAGATTTGCATCTTTCCTTGCGCGGTCGCGAGACTGCCAACGAGTCTCCGCTGAATCTGCTCGTCACTCGTGGAGACGTTCAGGCGTGGGTTTATCGCCCATTGCGAAGCATGGACCAAGATATTTCTAGATTCAGAACTGGCCATGAATGAGAACCTGATGATTGTTCCGATAATTTTCCTGTGCCTTCTTTCGTAAATCCGCTCCCAAATGTAGGAATGCTCACCGATAAATTTATCCATCATTTGATCCACGGCCGCCAATAGTTCGCCGTCATTTTGTGCCACGAAAATCTGATCGCCACGATTTAATATTTTTGAAATATCCAAGGCGACA
>JBBSRE010000413.1:0-2882 GCA_038243365.1 Burkholderiales bacterium
GGGATGTTCACGGTCTTGGAGATGGCGGTGTCCACAAAGGGCTGCACCGATTTCATCATCGCGATGTGGCCTTCGGCCGACATCTCCAGGGCCGAGACGAAATACTCCGGCAGCTGGTTCACATCACCGCCGAGCTGGCGGTACAGGCGCCAGGCGTGGTCTTCGACTGCGTACTCCGACGTAGAACCATCCGCCTCGCGCTTGCGCCGCTTGTACATCCAGGAGAACGGCGGCTCGATGCCGTTGGAGGCGTTGTCCGCAAAAGCCAGGCTGACTGTGCCGGTAGGCGCAATGGACAGCAGGTGGCTGTTGCGCATGCCATGTTTGCGAATGCGCGCCTTGATCGGCTCGGGCAGTCGGCTGGCGAAGGTGCCAGTGGCGAGGAAGCCCTCGGCATTGAACTTGGGAAACTTGCCCTTTTCGACGGCCAGGTCGACCGAGGCGGAATACGCCGCGTCGCGCATGCGCTCGGCGATGCGCGCCGCCATCTCGCGGCCCTCGGCCACGTCGTAGCGCAGGCACAGCATGGCCAGCGTATTGCCCATGCCGGTAAAGCCGACGCCAATTCGGCGTTTGGCATGGGCTTCTTCGCGCTGCTGCGGCAGTGGCCAAAAGGTGACGTCCAGCACGTTGTCGAGCGCGCGCACCTGCAATGCCACCGATTTCTCGAAGGCGGCAAAGTCAAAGGCGGGAACCCCGTCGAAACCAAAAGGATGGCGCACGAAGCGCGTCAAGATGATGGGGCCGAGGTCGCAGCAGCCATACGACGGTAAGGGCTGCTCGCCGCACGGGTTGGTGGCGTTGATGTCCTCGCAGTAATGCAGGTTGTTGTCGGTATTGATCTGGTCCAGGAACAGGATGCCCGGCTCGGCGAAGTCGTAAGTCGACTTCATGATGGTGTCCCAGAGCTCGCGCGCGGGCATGCTGGAGTACACCCATAGACCGTCTTCGCGCTGGCGGGCGCCTTCTGCCATCACCGTGACGCCGGGGCGCGACTTGTGCACCAACTCCCAGGGGCCGTCATCCAGCACGGCCTGAACGAAGGCATCGCTCACACCGACCGACACGTTGAAATTGTTCCAGCGCCCAGGCGTGCGCTTGGCGGTGATGAAATCCATCACATCGGGGTGGTCGATGCGCAACACGCCCATCTGCGCCCCACGGCGTGCGCCAGCGCTCTCCACGGTGGAGCAAGACTGGTCAAACACGTTGATGTAGCTGCACGGGCCAGACGCCATGGAGTGCGTGCCCTTCACTTCCGCGCCGCGCGGACGGATGCGCGAGAAGTCATAGCCGACACCGCCGCCACGGCGCATGGTCTCGGCCGCTTCGCGCAGCGCTTCGTAGATGCCGGGGAAGCCTTCGTCGTCCACGCCTTGGATGCAATCGCCCACCGGCTGCACGAAACAATTGATCAGCGTGGCCTGAATGTCGGTGCCCGCTGCGCTCATGATGCGGCCCGCACCAATTGCGCCGGCTTCCATGTTGGCAAGGAACAAGGCTTCGTATTTTTCGCGCTCGCCTTCGGCCTCGACCGACGCCAAAGCGCGGGCCACGCGGGCGAACAACTCTTGGGCAGTGGTTTCTCCACCCTTGAGGTATTTTTCCTTGAGGACATCCAGACTGATGGGCTGGATGGCGGTCGCGTCCTGCGCGCGGCCGAGGTCTTCACGTTTCATGGGGATGCCTTGGTGGAGTGAGCGAGCCGCGCAAAAAAAACCGCGCAGCTGCCAAATAGGGTGGTTCGCAGCGCCGCCTTCAATAAAAAAGCGCAGCGCAAACGGCGAGAAAAGAACATTTTCGGCTCGACTTTCCGCCTGTCTGTGCCGCGCGTGGTGGCTAAAACCATTCTATGACGGGGCGCCGACAAAACCTACTTCCCATCCCGTCGATGCGGTGTTCATTGAGCAACAAATGCACCTCTATCGCTTACCGAAAGCGCGTCAATAGCTATGTATTTAATAGCAATATCTCAGGCCCAGCAGGCCAGAACGGGGCGGCGCTCCCTACAGCTCAGTCGCAGATGACCTGCCCGTCGTGCTCCACATAGGGCGCATACGGGCCCGTGCCGCTGTGGGTGGCTACTGAAGCAGCTACGAAGCGACCAAGGGACACGTCGAAGACGTGCACTTCGCCGTCTTCAATCACGTAGTGCCAGCCATGCAGGCTGATGTTCCCGGCCAGCACGCGGCTTCGGACCATGGGAAATTCCATCAACCGGCCCAGCTGCAACACCACTGCGCGCTGCTCGGTGCGGCGCAGAGCTTCGGGGCAGGGCTGAACCGGAAGCACCGCTTCACGCCCGAGATCGAGCCAGCGCTGCAGGTTCTGCGCCTCGGCAGGCACTTCCTCGTACAAGGCCTTGATGGCCCCGCAATGGCTGTGGCCGCAGACGATGATGCGGCTGACCTCCAGGCTGAGCACCGCAAACTCGATGGCAGCGGCCGTGCCGTGGTGGCCCTGGGAGCCGTCGTACGGCGGCACAAAGGCGCCTACGTTGCGCACCAGAAACAGTTCGCCCGGCCCGGCGCCGGTGAGCATATAGGGCAGAAGGCGTGAGTCCGAGCAGCCGATGAACAGTGTCTTGGGGTGCTGACCCTGCGTCACCAGGTCTTGAAAGCGCTGCTGGTGGAGCGGAAAGTAGTCGGACTTGAAGCTGCGCAGCCGCTCCAGCAGTTCGTCAGAACCATCTGCATGGGGCTCGACTCCTCCGTCCAGACTGGCGATGGCAGGCGCCTCTGAAACGGAAGTCATGGCGCTACTGCACCAGCGGCGAATCAGCAGCGTCGAGAGCGATGTATTCCAGCTGGGCCTCACCGGCGAGAAGGCTCATGTACTGGTGCAGCGCGCGGGCGCGCGACTGCATGGTCAGCAGGCGTGCA
>JBBSRE010000414.1:0-2882 GCA_038243365.1 Burkholderiales bacterium
CGGTCACAGCGCGGCTCCCCCATTAGCAAACTGCTCAGGCCACCTAACTGAAAGACATTGGATGTTCTACGCACCCCTATCCCCAGCCCGCGCGTCCAAGCGCCGCGTTCGCACGCTAACTGCAGGTTTTGCCTTGGTGGAAATGGCCATCGTGCTCGCGGTGATTGGGCTGATCATCGGTGCCATTGCCATTGGGAAAGACGTTCAGCGCAACGCTGAATACACCAAGATCAAGAACAAGTTTGTCGACCAATGGGAGCAGGCCTACAACGCCTATTACCAGCGGGCAGGGGTCGTGGTGGGGGATTCGCAAACCGCGCCTCGCATCATGGTGAATGGCGTCAATTACGCAGCAGGTGCCGGCCTTCCGGTTTCAGGTGGAAACATGACTGGCGTAGGCGGCCAGGCAGCTATCTGTAACGGGGCAGCCGCTGCAGGAATGCTGCGCGGTGTTTCGGCTATCAACCTGCGTACCGAGATGAATCGCATGGGCGTGCGCATGCCTCCAGGCCGCGCTGAAGGCGCCGAAGACCGGTATGTATATCTGGATACAAACGGCAATCCGCAGGAGATACAGGTGTGCTTCCAGTGGAATCCGCCGGCGAGCCCCGATGGCGCTGGCAACACCATGGTGATCGCAGGCCTCACGCCCGACCTGGCCCGCATGCTGGACCAGATGATCGACGGCAAACCCGACGCACAAGAGGGCCGCTTCCGACTGCAAAACATCGCCAATGGTGCAGGCAATGCGCCGGGTGTCGAGTGGGCAGGTAACAACCAGGTTCAGCAAGGCGAAGCCGGTACCTCCGTAAATGGCCGCGGCTTCGACGAAGACCAAGTCATGACGCTGGCCGCCATCTACAAGATGAATCAGTGAACCCACAACGGACCGGAGTCCACGTCATGTCCCCCATTTTCCGTACTCGGCCGACTTTCCGGCGCATCAAGCAGCGCGCGTCCATCGGTCGCCGCCAGGCCGGCTTCACTCTGGTGGAGCTGGCGATCGTGCTGGCGGTCATTGGCTTGATCATTGGCGCCATTGCAGTGGCTAAGGATGTCCAGCGCAACGCCGAATACGCCAAGATCGCCAACAAGTTTGCCTATCAATGGAAGGCCGCTTATGACCAGTACTACCAGCGCACAGGCGTGGTGGTTGGTGATTGTCAGCAGGCGCCCACCTACATGGTGGATGGCTCCGAAACCACCTTCGGAGGTGCACAAAGCTGCACCCGTGCAGGGGGACGCGCCGTAGCCGGCATTCCCGAGAATTTTGGCGGTACCGCGCTCAAGATCTGTAATGGTCAAGGTTATGCGGCCAATCAGGCGGGCGCGGGCGATGCGGCGCTCGCCAGAGAAAACTTGCGCGCGTTGATGGAACGCGCTGGCGTGCGACCACCGCCCGGACGTGGTGAGGGCCAAGAGGACCGTTACCTCTACCAGGACAGCAATGGCAACGCGGCCGAGGTACAGGTGTGCTTCCAGTGGAACGCACCAGGCACCGCTAGCGGTGCCGGTAATGTGATGGTGATTCGCGGCTTGACGCCAGATCTGGCGCGCTTCATCGACCAAGTCATTGACGGCAAACCCGACTCTCGCGAGGGCCGTTTCCGCATCCAGGGGCGTGGCGCGCATGCGTCCGCCGGTGATGCAAATGCGCCCGGCACGCAGTGGGAAGCTAACAACACCATCGCCAGCACGATCCAGTCGCAGGACCAGGCCACGGGCGCTGCAGCGCCGGATGCTGCGACAACCACCGGTCGTCAATACGACGAAGACCGCGTCGTACTTTTGACAGCCCACTGGATCATGGACCAGTGACACGTACCCGAATCACCGTCCCCGAGGGCAGGCGTGCAGTGGCGTTGCTGACGCTGGGCATCGCCGCGGCAGCGCTGGTTGCAGGCACTTTGGCAGCCCAAGCAGGTATGCAGATGAGCCGCACTGAGCGCCAAGCGGCCGTTGCTTTTACCGCACGCTTTGACTCGGCAAGAAACCTGATGCCCGAGGTGCAGCGCCGGGAGCGTTTCGCGCAACTTGCAGACGAAGCGGTTGCTCAGTCGCAGAAACTGGGGTTCGATCCCGCTGCGTGGGCAGAGCGGCGGTTGACACGCGTGGCAGCCCCGATCAGCAGGGGCGACGCCAACCATCTCTTGCGCCAAGTGGGCGGCGGTGGCAGCGAAGGGCTTTTCGCCGCCGACAACTTCGAGCTTTCTGTACTGTCCCCAGAGGCGAGCTTGTTTCGTGCGCCTGCCCTGGACGACAAGGGACTCAGCCTGGCAATGAGCGGTGTTCTGTACTTCCCGCTGACGCCAGGGCAGATACGACCATGAATTTCGATAACATCGTTTTTGTTATAGCGTCGGGCTGGCGCAAGTGGAGTGACGGAGCTATTACGCCAATGGAGGCGTGGGGCGCATTGGTCGGCCCCAGTCTGGTGGTGACGGATTTTGAGGATGCGCCCATGGCTTGCTACCGCTTTGACGGCGGTAAAACGGCGTATGCGCTACCAATGATCGAAAAACGCGCGCGCGCTGAAGGGGTGATCGAAAGCGTCGCACATGTCGCTGTCCACCAAGTGCTTGGCGCCACCGATGGCTTCCAGACCTTTCACACTGTGGTGGGGCTGGAGCTCTGGCAGCGCCTGCAGCAGTGGTCTGCGCAGCAACGCGACCACTGCCTTCTGATGCCGCTTGGCGCTTTGCTGGCCGAGGAACTCGGACTTCTGCAAGCACGCATCGTATGTTTGGAACGCAGTTTCCACTGCTACATCCACACTGCCGCCGGCCTTTTCCATGCCAGCGCGACCGCGACGAGCGAGCGGGTGGAAGACCAGCGAACGGCGGTCAGGGTGCTTGCCAATCTCTGCCGCCTGGAACTGGGTC
>JBBSRE010000415.1:0-2856 GCA_038243365.1 Burkholderiales bacterium
AAAAATCTGGCTGGCCAGACGCACGGCAGCCGCGGCCATGCTGATGCTGTGCGCGCCGATTTCGGTGGACGTGCGCACCTCCTTGGCCACAGCAAAGCTGCGCTGAAACAATTGGTTGAGCGTGGAGCCCAGCGCGCCCGCGCTCTCGGCCGCGCGCACCGCGTCTTTCATCTGCCCCAGGATCTGCGGCTCGCCCAGCACCATGGAATCGAGCCCGCTGGCGACCCGAAACGCATGCCGCGCCACGGGGCCTTCTTCGAGCACGTAGGAATGCGATCGCAAGACCTCGGCGCTGACGTTCCCGCTTTGCGCGAGCCAACCCAGCGTGTGTTCCAGTGCAGAGTGTTCACCTGCACAGTAAATCTCGGTGCGGTTGCAGGTGGAAATAATGGCCGACTCCACGTGCCGGTGTGGGTTGGATGCTCCCAGCGCCTCACGCAATCCGCCCAGCGTGGGGGCCAATTGATCGAGCGCAAACGCAAAACGACCGCGCAGATCAAGCGGCGCGGTGTTGTGGTTGATGCCTAGGGCCCAGACGGACATAGCGGGATTATAAAATCGCGGGCTCGCTTCGGCTGATGCGCTCTGCAACAGCCTTGATCTGCATCAAGTTCATGGATTTCCTCTCAGCACTCATCCACCTAGGCAACTTCATCGCACCCGCTTTGCTGGTGCCGCTGCTGCTGTGGTGGCCTGCACGCTGGGTGTTCGGCAAGGCTGGCAGCGCGCCGCGCTTCTGGCGGCATTGGCCGCTGCAGTGCGCGGTGTGCCTGGCGGTGCTGATAATGGGGCTGGTGGTGCTACAGCGCGACGGGAGGATGCTCACGTACGTTGCACTGGTGGTGGCTTGCGCCAGCTGCCAGTGGCTGGCGCTGCGGGGCTGGCGGCGCTGACAACGCTGGTGTTCAGCTGGCAGGGCTGAACAAATCCACCTGGTCGGTAATGATGCCGTCGGTCTTGAGCGCCCACAGCGCATCGGCAATGGCAGGCTCATTCACGGTGTAGCTCAGCGCCCGCATGCCCAGTGCATGGGCCTTGGCGACCAATGCTGAATCCCAAAGCGTGTGCTTGCAGACCAGCGCCACGCATTCGAGTTGCTGTGCCTTGTCGAGGCAGCCCTCCCACAGGCTATCGAGCAGCAAGGCACGCGGGAGCTGCGGCGCGGCGGTTTGCGCAGCGGCAAGCGATTCGGGCCGGAACGAGGACAGCAACGGCATTACGTCCGCGCCCTGCCAGAGGCGGGCGGCGTGCTCAGCCACCACTCGGCCCGTCTCGACTTCCTGCCCCGGTGTGGGCTTGATCTCGATGTTCAGCATCAGGCTGTTGGCGCGGCAAAAGCGGGCCATATTTTCCAGCGTAGGCATAGTCTCACCCGCCCAGGCGCGCGAATGCCAGCCGCCAGCGTCGAGCTGCGCCAGCGAAGCCCAGTCTTGTTCCCCGGCCGTGCCATGGCCTGAGGTGGTGCGTTCCAGCGTGCTGTCGTGCAGCAAAAAGGGCAGCCCGTCCCGGCTGAGTTTGGCGTCGCATTCGAACATGCGGTAGCCGTGCTCGGCACCCACGCGAAAGGCCGCCAGCGTGTTCTCCGGCGCCAGCTTGCCAGCGCCGCGATGGGCAATCCAGCGTGGATAGGGCCAGGCGGGGAGGGAGGTGGTGGCGTCGGTCATGCGGACTCTCCAAATTTCATCAGGTTTCCGTGGGGATCCGTCACGTACAGCTCTTTCATGCCCCAAGAGCGCACCGCAGGTGGCGCCAGCTGCAAGCCGCGCTGCACAAATTCCGCGTGAAGCGCTTCGGTGTCTCCGCGCACATAACAGGAGGTGTTCTGTGCAATCTTGGGGTCATTGCAGCGCCAGAAATGCACTTCGCACCCTTCGCGCACGACGACGAGGTAGTCGGGCATTTCCAGCGTGCAAGCAAAGCCCAGTCGCTCAACGAAAAACTCGCGCGACTCGCCGATGTCCAGTGACGCAAGCACTGGAATGGTGGAATGTATTGCCGGCAAGCGGCTCAGTCCGCGATGCGCTTGCCGGTGGCGGCATCAAAAGCATGCACCCGGCCTTCGCGCGGCCGGATGTGGATGCGGCTGCCGGGTGCCGGTGCGTGGCTGCCTTCTTCTACGCGCACGATCAGGCCTTCACCGTTCAGGCGGCCGTAGATCAGGCGTTCGGCGCCAAGCAGTTCAATGGCGTCCACGTCAATCTCCCAGCCTTCGCCCTCGGTGACATCCAGGTGCTCAGGCCGAACGCCGAGCAGCGTGCCATCGCGCGTGCCGGGGGCGTTCTTCATCAGGTTCATGGGTGGTGATCCGATGAAGCTGGCGACGAAGGTGGTGGCAGGGCGGTGATAGACCTCCTCCGGTGTGCCAAATTGCTCCATCACGCCCGCATTCATGACGATCATGCGCTGCGCCAGCGTCATGGCTTCGACCTGGTCGTGCGTGACGAACAGGCTGGTGATGCCGAGTTCGCGGTGCAATTTTTGAATCTCGAGACGGGTCTGCGCGCGCAGTTTGGCGTCCAGGTTGGACAGCGGTTCGTCAAACAGAAAGACCTGGGGCTGGCGCACGATGGCGCGGCCCATGGCGACACGCTGGCGCTGGCCGCCAGAGAGCTCACGGGGCTTTCTCTCCAGCAGCAGCCCGAGTTCCAGAATCTTGGCAGCCTTGTCGACACGCGTCTTGATCTCGTCCTTGGGAATCTTGGCAATTTTCAAGCCGTAGGCCATGTTGTCGAAGACGCTCATGTGCGGGTAGAGCGCGTAGTTCTGGAACACCATGGCGATGTCGCGTTTGGCGGGTTCCAGGTTGTTGACCACGCGGTCGCCAATCAGGATTTCGCCCCCGGAGATTTCTTCAAG
>JBBSRE010000416.1:0-2849 GCA_038243365.1 Burkholderiales bacterium
GCGGCACCCCGGCCTCTCCAGCGGCCAAACAGCGCCGGCTTTCATGCCGATGGCGTCAGCGGCGGGGCCTGCGGTCCGTCACGGCGAGGCGAGAAGCGAAACGAGGGCAAGGCACAGCTTGCCCAACGCCGCTGCCTTCATTGGATGCTGGCATCACTCGCACTTGGGACGTAACGCCCGGCTCACCACCTCGCCCGAAAATCCCCGCGCCATCAAGAAGCGCATCTGGCGCGCCCGCTCTTTGGCGTCTTGCGGCGGCGTGCCGAATTTGCGCTCCCAGACTTCACGGGCGCGCTCTAGTTCGGTGCCCTGCAACTGTGCCAGCGCCTGCTGCACGACTCCGCCTTTGATGCCCTTGGCGTGCAGCTCTTGCCTGATGCGCGCAGCGCCCATGACGCCTGCACGGCGGTTGACAACCGACTCCACCACGCGTGATTCACTGATGAAGTCCTTGGCCTGCAGGTCGTCCAGGATGACGCCGAGGTCCTCGCCGTCCTGCACGTGTTTCGCCAGCTTGCGTTCCAACTCGGCGCGCGAATGCTCTCGCTGTGAGAGCAGACGCAGGGCACGGCCTTTGAGAGAGATGGAAGGGCGAAGCATGGTGATCAGTGAGCGATGAGCGGCTCAGTCAGCGAAACAGACGAACTGAACTTCACGCATCAAAGCGTATGAAGCTATGTTTTTAATAGCTGGTTTCGCAACACCCATAAGCGATCAACCCACTTTTTCTTCTGATTTCTTGCCGCGCGACGTTGGGGCTGGCACCACGCCGTCCTCGGCCGCTTCCGCGGGCCGCGCAAGCTCCAGCATGGGGGGAGCGAGCAGCTTTACGCCCAGGCTCTCTCGTACCTTGTTCTCGATCTCATACGCCAGCTCGGGGTTCTCGCGCAAAAATTCGCGGGCGTTGTCACGGCCCTGGCCAATTTTCTCGCCGTTGTAGGCGTACCAGGCGCCCGACTTTTCCACAATGCGCGCGACCACGCCCATGTCGATGATTTCGCCCTGGCGCGAGATGCCCTCGCCAAACAAAATGTCGAACTCCGCCGTCTTGAACGGTGGGCTGACCTTGTTTTTCACCACCTTGACGCGGGTTTCGTTGCCGATGACTTCGTCGCCCCGCTTGATCGAGCCAATGCGGCGGATGTCGAGGCGCACCGAGGCGTAGAACTTGAGCGCGTTGCCACCGGTGGTGGTTTCAGGCGAACCGAACATCACGCCGATCTTCATGCGGATCTGGTTGATGAAGATGACCATGCAGTTGGTCTTCTTGATGCTGGCGGTGAGCTTGCGCAGCGCCTGGCTCATCAAACGCGCTTGCAGGCCAGGCAGCGAATCGCCCATGTCGCCTTCAATTTCAGCCTTGGGCGTGAGGGCGGCGACCGAGTCGATGACGATCAAATCCACCGCGCCAGAGCGCACCAGGCTGTCGACGATCTCCAGCGCTTGCTCGCCGGTGTCGGGCTGGGAAATGAGCAGATCCTGCAGGTTCACGCCCAGCTTCTGTGCGTACTGGGTATCGAGCGCATGCTCGGCATCCACAAAGGCGCACTGGCCGCCCTGGTTCTGCATTTCAGCGATGACTTGCAGCGTGAGCGTAGTCTTGCCGGACGATTCCGGGCCGTAGATTTCAACCACCCGGCCGCGCGGCAGGCCGCCGACGCCCAGCGCCACGTCCAGGCCCAGCGAGCCGGTGGATACCACCTGGATATCGGCAATCACTTCGCCCTCCCCGAGTCGCATGATGGTGCCCTTGCCAAATTGCTTCTCGATCTGCGCGAGCGCGGCTTGCAGGGCCTTGGACTTTTCGGTGTCGACGGGCATGCGGCTGGTGTTTGAGATCATGGGAAAGCTCCTGGAATGGACGATGACACTGAGAAAAAAGGTGATTCAGAACTGCCTGGCGTTAACGACAGCGCTGGATGCGTGAACAGTAGTTTAAGGTGCTTAGTTCTATTTTCCAGTGATATTTAGTCAGTTTGCCTGACAATGTCGCATGGATGAAATCGAGCCCTCACTCAGGTTTTCTGGTGTGCAGACCCGCGATACCGTCGGCTGGCGCGAAACCCACCTCGGCCGCTTGATGGGCCACGCGCTGCGGCGCTTCGACACCCGCGTGCTGCAACTGATGGCGCGCGATGTAGAGGTGCCGTTGGCACTGTCCAACCTGGCGGCGCGCGACCAGATAAGTGCAGCGCACATCCACATCACGCGGCATCTGTCGATGAAAGGGGACCGGCTCACAGACCTGGCGGTGCGCGCAGGCATGTCCAAGCAAGCCATGGCGACGCTGGTGGACCAGTGCGAGGCCTGGGGCTTGGTGATCAAGGAGCCGGATCCGCTGGACGCGCGCGCGCGTCGGGTGCGTTTTACTGCGACGGGGCTGGCATGGTTGCAGGCCTTCCAGAACGCCGTGAACAAGGCGGAAGCGGAATTCCGTGAGGCGGTGGGTGACGAGGTGGCCACCGTCGTGGCGCTAGGTTTGGAGGCGTACGGATCTTGACGGTCGGCAGGTGTTCCGGGCAACGCTCCTGCGGAGCTTAGACGCGGGGGCCACGGCCCTCTCGGCACCTAAAATGCGCCGACACGCACAGACCCGCGCCGAGAAATCACTCGCTTTTAAGAACTTTCATTCGATGTCGGTCCCGCTCACGTTGACATGCCCGCAATGTGCCGCGCCCCTGCCGCGCGTAGCTCGGTGGCGGACGGTCAACTGCAGCTACTGCGGCGCCACAGTGTCACCAGGCACAAAAACGGTTGAGCGCGCGACGTTTTTCGATGCTTGGACCCGTGCCCAGGCGACGCCTTCGCCTTCGCATTCGGACGGCAAGGCGATTCAGTGGCTCGGAAAC
>JBBSRE010000417.1:0-2848 GCA_038243365.1 Burkholderiales bacterium
CACGGCGCCGGCAGCGCGTGCCCTGCACCCGATCGACGAACGCCAGGTATTCGGCAAGAGCATCTTGCTGTTCGACGGCGTGCCGCGCGAGCAACTCGAAGCCTTCGGCGAAACCCGTCGACCCTCGATCAGCGACCTGTTCGTCGCCACCATGAAAGGAACCTACGCATGAAGACGAGCGCTCTCAACAATCTTTACTGGCTGGTCAAGCGCGAATTCTGGGAACATCGCGGCGGCTTTCTCTGGGCACCGATCATCGCCGGCGGCATCTTTCTGCTGCTGACCATGATCGGGCTGATCACTGCTGAAATCATCGGCGCGCGCAACGGTTTCAGCATCGGCGGCAGTGGTGCGTTGCAAGCGGTCATGTCGCGAATGGATGCAGGAGACATGAGCCAGGTCGGCATGGCACTGGACGTCAGCATGTTTTCCGCGACGGCGTTGATTTTCGTGGTACTGGGCTTTGTCGTGTTCTTCTACTGCCTCGGTGCGCTGTACGACGACCGCCGCGATCGCAGCGTGCTGTTCTGGAAGTCGCTACCGATCTCCAACACCAGCACCGTGCTGTCCAAAGTGATCAGCGCGACGGTTCTGGCGCCGGTGATCGCCTTGATCACCGGAATCGTCGCTGGACTGCTGCAGCTGGTGATGATGACCGTGGTGCTGTCATTCCATGGCGTCAATGTGTGGCAACTGCTGGTGCTGGCACACCCGTTCCGGGTCACCGCCAACTTGATCGGCTATCTGCCGCTGTATGTCGCCTGGGCGCTGCCTTCGGTGGGCTGGTTGCTGCTCTGTTCGGCCTGGGCGCGCAGCAAGCCGTTCCTCTGGGCGACTGCGCTCCCGGTCGGTGCGGGCCTGATGCTCAACTGGTTTGGCATCCTGGGTCTGATCAACCTGCCCGCCAGCTGGTTCTGGCACAACATCGGGCTGCGTGCATTGCTCAGTGTGTTTCCCGGCAGCGGCGCACTGGCGACGCTGGCTCAGGGCAACGTCCAACTCGATGGCAACCAGCTCCTGAATCTGGGCCAAAGCTATCAGTTGCTGTACCAGCCGAGCTTGTGGATCGGGATCGTGGCCGGCGCGGCCCTGCTGGCCGGCGCGATCTGGTGCCGCCGCTGGCGCACTGACATCTGAGCGATTGCCGATCGCGCACCGACTGCACGCGGTCGGCAATCCAGTTCCGCTACCCCTTATACGACCTGTCCCCGAAATCGCCTCCACTCCGCCGGTCACTCGCGCCAAAGGAATATCCCATGCGCCTCCTGCCATCTCTCCTGTTTGCGTTGACTCTCGTCGCACCGCTGGCCAATGCGGCGCCCTCCCCGGCAACCGTCGTCCCGGTTCCCTCCAGGACCGTCCTGCTGGTTGGCGACAGCCTGAGTTCCGCGCACCGCATCCCAGCCGAAGCGGGGTGGGTCAACCTGCTGCAACAACGGGTTGCCCAAGCCACGGCTACGCCGCCCTCGATCGTCAATATCAGTCGTGGCGGCAAGACCATGGCCGATGCACTGAAGGAACTGCCCGGCCTGATCGCCACCCACCACCCGCGGCTGATCATCCTGGAGCTTGGCGCCAACGACGCCATCCTCGGCGCCAGTCAGCAAACGCTGGAGCAAGACATGACCGCGCTCATTGATCTGGCCCAGGCTTCGGGAGCGAAAGTCGTGATGCTCGGTTTCGAGATCCCGGCCAAACTGGACAAAGATCACGCTGCCGACACCCTGCGGAACGTGTACGCCCGCGTAACACAGGAGGAGCACGTCCCGCTGCTGCCGTCCCTGATGTCCGGCATTTCGGATCAGCCTGCGCTGCTGCTGGACGACGGAGTTCATCCGACCGCCGCCGCCCAGATGCGCATGCTGGACAACGCCTGGCCCGTGCTGCGCCCGCTGCTGCTCAACCAATCCCATCCGGTCGAACTCGCGAAAGGAAAACACCCATGAAGTTCATCACTCTCAACGCCCTCGCGCTCACCCTGCTTTTGCCCTTGACTGGTTGTAACCAAGCGCAACAGGTCGACGCCGTGCCCCGCGCTGCCGACAGCGCGCCGCAGGCAGTCGGAAATGCCGACGAGAAATCCTCGCTCTCGGGAATTTCCACACATATCCAGAAGGCCATGGAAAAGGCCAAACAGGAGCTGGCCACCAGCAACATCGACGTGAACAATGTCCACGTCGGCCGCAGCCACAAGGACAGGCACTCCGGACCCAAGGCCGAGATCACGCCGCAGGGCGACTTTTTGATCGCCGGCAAGAAAATTGCCGCCACGCCCGCGCAACAGCTGTTGCTGCTGGACTACCGCAAGCAGATCGTCGGCATTGCTGAAACCGGCATGGACATCGGCACGCAGGGTGCTGACCTGGGCATCCAGGCGAGCAAGGCGGCGATATGGGGCGCGCTTTCCGGCAAGAGTGACAAGGACATCGAGGCGACTATCAAGCCGCAGACAGACAAGATCGAAGCCGCTGCGCTGCAACTGTGCAAGCGACTTCCCGCCCTGCTCTCCAGCCAGCAAAAGCTGGCCGCGGCGATGCCGGAGTTCAGGCCCTACGCGACGATGGAGCAGAAGGACGTCGACGACTGCGGCGAAGAAATGACCGCCAAGGGTGGCAAGAAGGGCCTCGCCGCGTTCTCCGATTGATGGCGCCGTTCCTCGATCGATGGGCCGGACCTCTTTCACACGACGCGACTGGCGCGCAATTGCACGTCTATAACCTTCATTTAGGAGGGCCGTCTCAAACTCCACGTGCAACACCTATCCCGATCTGACATAGGCTGTTGCGATGAGAACTTATAACGAACTGACGTTGGAGGAGAGAGTGGAGATCCAGCAGCGTCTGGAGTC
>JBBSRE010000418.1:0-2840 GCA_038243365.1 Burkholderiales bacterium
ATCACCGGCACCTTGCCGACCTTGAGCCGCGATGACGCCAAAGACCTGTTGGAAGCCGCTGGCGCCAAAGTGGCAGGCTCTGTCAGCAAAAAGACCAATTACGTGGTAGCGGGTACAGAGGCCGGCAGCAAGCTGGCAAAGGCGCAAGAGTTGGGCGTGCCGGTGCTGGATGAAGCGGGCATGCTGGCGCGTTTGGCTGGCTGAAAACCTAGCCGCGTTGTGGTAATCGCCCCGCGCTTGGCGCACCTGGGACTTCTGGATTTCAACCGGGCGCAAGAGGCCATTGCGGCAGGCCGACAAGCGGCTGAGGCATCGCTGCCGGTGTTGCGGCAGCGGGGGTTGGGGTCCGCCCTTTGAATGCGACCCTGGCGCTGCCTCAACCGCCGCCGCCGCCGCGCAAAGCGGCGCCGCGCTGAGCCACATGGCATCGCACGCTCGCTATTCGATATCCACGCAGTGGAAGCCGAAGCTTCCTGCACGTCGATCGGCAAACCACAGCTGCAGGGTTTCCTTCACCGTGCGAAAAGCCAGCTCGTCCCACGGCACTTCATGCTCGGCGAACAAGCCTGTTTCCAAGGTCTCAAAACCGGGGTCGAATTGCTCGGACAGCAATTCGGCGCGGTAGAACAAATGCACCTGGCCCACGCGCTGCACATTCAGGATGGAAAACAGCGGGCCCATGGTAATTTGCGCGCCGGCTTCCTCATCCGTCTCACGGGCTGCGCCTTGTGAGGTCGTCTCGCCCAGCTCCATAAAGCCTGCCGGCAGCGTCCATTTGCCGCGCCGCGGCTCGATAGCGCGCAGGCACAGCAACACGCGGCCGTCAGGCAGGGCCGGGATGGTGCCCACTACGTTGAGCGGGTTCTCATAGTGCACCCGACTACAGACGGGGCACACAGCCCGTTCGCGCGTGTCGCCATCGTCGGGCAGGCGGTAGACGACCGCGGCGCCGCAATCGCGGCAGTGTCGAATGGGAGTGTGCAAGCTCATGAAAATAAGAGTAAAAACAGGCGCTATCGCTTATGGATAAAGCGCAAGCAGCTATCAAATAAGAAGCGAACGCAGGGATTGCGGCTATGCCACGCGCAGTCGCAGCGGCGCCAGGCCGTCCACACCACCTTCCAGCAGATCGCCGCGCTGTACCGAAGCCACGCCCGCGGGCGTGCCGGTATAGATCAGGTCGCCGGGAGCGAGCGTCCACGCCTTGGACAAGTGTTCGATGACTTCGCTGATCTTCCAGATCAGCTGGCTCACGCTGCTGCGCTGACGCTCCTCCCCATTGACTTTGAGCCAGATGGCGGCGGTGGCAATGGCGCCGGCCTGCGCTGCGGGCGTGATCGGTGAGATCGGCGCGCTGGCATCGAAACCTTTGCCGATGCACCACGGCCGGCTCTGCTTCTTCATCTCGCCTTGCAAGTCGCGCCGCGTCATATCCAGGCCCACGGCGTAACCATAGATGTGGCGGGCCGCGTCTGCTGCAGCGATGTCTCGGCCGCCTTCGCCGATGGCCACCACCAGTTCGATCTCGTGGTGCAGATCTTGCGTCAGGCTGGGGTAGGGCAATAGGGCGGGCTCGTCTCCCGCAGCCAGCACCAGGGCATCGGCGGGTTTCATGAAGAAGAAGGGTGGCTCGCGGCCACTGAAGCCCATCTCCTTGGCGTGCTCTTCGTAGTTGCGACCGACGCAATAGATGCGGTGCACAGGAAAGCGCCCGTCCACGCCCAACACGGGCACGCTGGTGACGGAAGGGGGAGGAAACACATAGCTCATGCTCTGGCTTTCTGAAAGGGTGAGTGAGCGGAACGGGCTGCGTGTAGGTGGGGATGCGCCCGCGCAAGCGCTGGCTACACTGACACGATGGCCGAAATCGCTCATTGTCACCCCGCCGAAGCCCGCCCGCACGAGACGCCTGCGGACGCCCCGGTTGACTGGCTGGTACCCGACTGGCCCGCGCCCGCGTGGGTCCATGCGCTGTGCACCACGCGCGCTGGAGGCGTCAGCCAAGGTGGCTACGCCAGCATGAACCTCGGCGACCATGTAGGTGACGAACCACATGCGGTCTCACGCAACCGGGAGCAACTGGCAGCGGCGCTGCAGCGCATCACACCGGGAACCCGCCCGGTGTTCCTGAATCAGGTACACGGCACCCACTGCGCGCAGCTGTCAAACGCAACCCTCGATGGAGCCGCTTGCGATGCGGCGATTGCCACCCAGCCCGGCGCGGCCTGCACCATCATGGTGGCCGACTGTCTGCCGATTCTGCTCACAGATACATTGGGGCGCGCGGTCGCGGCAGCTCACGCGGGATGGCGGGGTCTGGCAGGCGGCGTGCTGGAGTCACTCTTCACACGTTTTAGGCCGCTATCTCAAGAGGGGCAAGCGCCACAAGCTATGAAAAATATAGCAAACATCAAAGGCATCGGCACTGGCGACCTGCTGGTATGGCTGGGCCCGTGCATCGGGCCGGGGGCGTTTGAGGTGGGCGAGGAAGTACGCAATGCGTTCTGCGCTGCAGATGCTGGCGCCGATCGGCATTTCACCCCATGCGGTGATCACCAATATCTGGCTGACCTCTCCGGTCTGGCGAGGCGGCGATTGGCCGCGCTGGGTGTGTCGCAGGTCTACGGCAACGACGGCAGCGATGGGTGGTGCACCGTGCGCCAAGCATCACGGTTCTTTTCGCACCGGCGCGATGGGTCCCGCGTGAGCGCTGGGGATGGCCTCGCTGTCACTGGAACCGGACGCATGGCCGCCTGCATCTGGCTGGGCTGAAAGCACTTCTGCTTCTGATGGCACTGCATCTGCGGCAGCTTTCGCTTCCCATGCTGCGCGTTCCTGCA
>JBBSRE010000419.1:0-2839 GCA_038243365.1 Burkholderiales bacterium
CTGCGACGCGATTCGCAAACCCGAACGCTTCGAGGACGTCCTGCTGGCCTGCGAATGCGACGCGCGGGGACGGCTTGGTTTCGAAGAATCCGCTTATCCCCAGCGCGAGCGCCTGATGGCGGCACTGAACGCTGCGCGCGCGGTCGATACCACGCCGCTGGCGGCAGATGCTGCTGCGCTGGGTTACAAGGGTCCGCAGGTGGGCGCGCACATCCAGCTGGCGCGGCAGCGGGCCATCCAGGCGACCCTTAACGAATGAGTGACCCGGCGCCTACCAGCGCAACACACGCGGCCCGATCGCTGCGCCCAGCGCGGTAGGCAAAGCGATCCCCAGTACGTACCAGACCGCGAGAAACGGCGCGGCCATTTCTGGGCAGTGCAGTGCGTACGCCAGGGTGGCCAGTGCCCCGCTCAGCAGGCCTGCACTGGCACCCGCCAACCGCAGCCGCGTAGGCGCAGCCTGACGCATGGCCCACAGCAGCGCCACCATGCCGGGCGCCGAAAGCGCGGCAATGCTGAACGGGCAACTGCGCCAGGTGCTACCCATCACCAGCCCCATGCGCTCGCCCGGAGCCGCCACTTCGAGTGCCCAGACGGCCACAGCCCACAGCGCTGCCAAAGGCAAAACGGTGCGCGCCATTGCGCCGCCGGCCGGCATTCCAGGCCGAGCCAGACGCAGCACCGCTGCGCCTGCCAGCGCTGCCAGCGACACCGCGAACCCAAATTTGAGCCAGCCCATAGGCAGTTGCAGGGCCTGGGGCAGATCGTGCCGCACCCCGTATCCCAGCACCACGACCACGGCAGCGGACAAGAAGCCCACCAACATGGCCGCGGCAAAGCGCTGCTCCAGCGCGTATCGCGGCGCCGGCCGGGCGCCAGCGGCTAGCAAGCTGATCAAATCCTCTGTTTTCATGTTGTTCCTTCTAGCCTCTGATGCGCGCAGCGAGCGCTTTCAGACCGCGGTGCACGCCCACTTTCACCGCCGATTCCGACAGTCCTGTGAGCTGCGCTGTCTCGGCTACCGACATGCCTTCGAGCTTCACGTGCTGGATCGGCAGGCGCTGTTTGTCTGGCAGGCTACCCAGCAATACGGCCAAATCGCGCCGAGCCTGGGCCGCATCGGCATCGCTGGTGGAAAAAAGCTCTTCGGTCTCCTCAAGCGGCACGTTGCGCGCGCCGCGCACGCCATGAGCGCGAAACCAATCCACCAGCTTGTAGCGTGCAATGGCGTGCGCCCAAGCTGTGACGGGCATGTCCGGCCGGTAGGTGTGCCGCTGGTTGTGCACCGCAAGCAGGGTTTCTTGCACCAAATCCTCCACTTCGTCAGGCCACTGGCCAAGCCTGCGCCGCAAGAACGCGCGCAGGTGCGCACTGAGCAGGGAGAGAAAGCGCTCGTAAGCCTGGACATCTGCGGCCAAGCCGAGCAGCAGCAGGGTGCGCAGACGCTCTTCTATTTCCATGTTCGGTTCCTGGAGCTATTCGGTGGCGAGCGGCTAGCGGTTACAGCGGGCCAAAAAAAACACGTGATTCATTCTCTTGAAAATTAAACCGGCGCTGTTGTAACCCGCACCCGGCCGCCCAGTGGCGCTGGTGCGCCGAGCATCCTGCTCACACCATCTGGCAACGCCAGTTCCGGGGAGCACCTTGACGATGCCATTGTGTGGCGCGCTGACCGAGGGCATTCGCCCTACCGCCACCACGCGCAGACAGGGGGGGGGGCTCTGGGCACCTTGAAGCGGCCGCGACTGTTCCTGTGATCCGCGTTTGTGACGTTATCGGTTGGCGGAACAAAAACAGGAGCTTTGTGCGTTGATGAAGTGCCGATAGCTCTGCCAAATCCAGTGAACACCTGATCGAGTGCGTGCGGACTTGTACCATCGAGCGCCTATGCGCTCCATCGCCCACCTGCTGCTTGAATTCCGCTTTTTCCGCCTGCTGTTTTGCATGCCGTTCTGCAACCTGTCGGGATTCAGCAATGTCCGAAACCTTGGGGCGCAGCATCTGTCTGGTCAGCCTGAAAACCAAGGCTGGCCTGTTGTCAGGCCTAACTCTGGCCGCCAGCATCATGCGGTCTGGTTGTCCGTGCTGGTGGGGTGCGCGCTGGGTGTTACGAGTGCATGGGCGTCTGACGCGTTGCCCCAGAGCGTCTACATCGAAGACATGACCTGGAACGAGCTGCGCGACCGCGTCGCTGCCGGCAGCGCCACCGTGCTGGTGCCGATTGGCGGCACCGAACAGAATGGGCCGCACATGGTGCTGGGGAAACACAATGCGCGCGTTCGCTTCCTGGCCGGGCAGATCGCTCAACGCGCGCGGGCTACGGTGGTAGCGCCCGTGCTGGCCTATGTGCCTGAGGGCGCCATCCACCCACCAGAAGCGCATATGCGCTTTGCGGGCACTGTTTCGATCCCTGATGCTGCCTTTGAAGCGGTGCTGGAGGGCGCAGCTCGCTCGTTCAAGCAGCATGGCTTCAGGCACGTGGTGTTCCTCGGCGACCACGGCGGCTACCAGCAGCTTGAAGCACGCGTGGCCAAACGCCTGAACCACGAGTGGGCGGGCGACCCCAGCTGCCGAGTGCATGCGCTGCTGGAGTACTACCAGGCCACGCAATCACTCTACAGTGCCGAGCTGCTGCGCAGAGGCTTCACGCGCGATGAGATTGGCACCCATGCCGGCTTGGCCGACACCTCTTTGGCGCTGGCCGTTGACCCTGCGTTGGTGCGCGCTGACGCCCTGAACAGAGCTGCGCAAGTTGGCAAGCGAGGCGGCGTCTACGGCGACCCGCGCCGCGCCTCTGCCGAATTGGGACGCATCGGCACGCAACAAATCGTGGATGCCA
>JBBSRE010000420.1:0-2835 GCA_038243365.1 Burkholderiales bacterium
ATATCCACGCCAAGTTCGATCGCATCGGTGCTCCGCGTGACTTGGTACAGGTGCTGCCCGCGCCCATCAACAAGCAGGCCACCGCCGAATTGATGGCCTTGTGCGATCTTGTGGTGGCCACAGGTTCGCAAGCCAATGTGCGCGCGGCCTATACCTGCGGCACACCCGCCTTTGGCGTGGGCGCCGGCAATGTGGCCGGCATCGTCGATGAAACCGCCGACGTGCAAGCCGCTGCAGACCGCATCGTTCGCTCTAAGACCTTTGACAACGCCACCAGCTGCTCGTCGGAAAACAGCTTGGTGGTGCTGGCCGGCGTGCGCGACGCTTTGCTCAAGGCGCTGGGGGAGCGTGGCGCGCATCTGCTGAACGCCAAGCAAGCGCAGCACCTTCAGCAGTTCATGTGGCCGAACGGAAAACTCTCTGGGGACGTGACGGGTAAGTCGGCCCAGCACATCGCAGAGCTGGCAGGATTTGACGATCTGGCTGTCGCCAAGCCATTGGTTCTCCTAGTGGACCAGGGTGTGCAAGACGTGGGCCACGAGCACCCCTATTCGGGCGAAAAACTCAGCCCAGTGCTCACCCTGTACACCGTTCCTGACTTCGAAGCCGCCATGCAAATGGTGGAGCGCATCTACGCGTGGCAAGGCGCTGGGCATTCCGTGGGCCTGCACACAAAAAAACCGGAGCGCGCCTTGGCGTTGGGCCTGCGGCTGCCGGTGTCGCGCGTCATTGTCGAACAGGCCCACAGCATTGCCACCGGTGGCAGTTTCGACAACGGCCTGCCGTTTTCACTCTCCATGGGTTGCGGCACTTGGGGCGGCAACAACTTTTCCGACAACATGAACTACCGGCATTACCTCAACACCACTCGAGTCTCCACGCCCATCCCGGAAAAAATGCCCACGCAGCGCGAAATCTTCGGCACCTATTTCGATAAATACGGTGCCCCATGAGCACCACGGCAGACACCCTACCCTCCACAGTACGCGCCGAGCGCAGCTTGCGCCAATTGATCGATGAACAAGCGCGCGCCCAGCCCGACGCGGTTTACGTGCTGGAAGCCAATGGTGAAACGGCGCTCAGCTATGCGGCGCTGCTGTCGAGCTGCCAGGGCGTGGCCCGGGTGTTGGCAGAGCAAGGTCTAGTGCGCGGTGACACCTTCTCAGTGGTCATGCCCAACGGTCTCAATACCTTGCGTATTTTGCTAGGCGGCATGTGGTCGGGCTATTGTGTGAACCCGGTCAACTTGCTGGCCCAGCCAGAGCAGATGCGCTATGTGCTGGACCACTCCGACTGCAAGCTGGTGATCGTCACCCCGGAATGGGCTGACCAGGTGCAGGCCTTGCTCAAGACGATCGAGCGCCCGGTGCATCTGCTGGTAACTGCTGCGGCGCTCTCGAGCCTGCCCGGCGAAAAACCTGTGGGCAGCGCACCCGGTGATGAAGCGGCCACGGCCATCGCGGTGCACCCCGATGACGCCGCCCTGCTCATGTACACCTCAGGCACTACCGGCGTGCCCAAGGGAGTGCTGCTCACGCAGACCCAGCTGGCGCACAACGCCGCTGCCATTACCGCCGAACATCAGCTCGGCGCGCAAGACCGTGTGCTGGCCGTGCTGCCGCTATATCACATCAACGCATTTGTGATCACCATGCTGGCGCCACTTTCCTCGGGCGGCAGCTTGGCGCTGGCGGAGAAGTTCTCGGTAGGGCGCTTCTGGCAGCAGGTGGCCCGCAACGCCTGTACCTGGATCAACCTGGTGCCGACCATGGTGTCGTATTTGTTGGAAGCGCCAGCTCCTGCGGTGGACGTCACCACACCGCTGCGATTTTGCCGTTCGGCGTCGGCCTCTCTGCCACCTGAGCATTTGCTGGGCTTCGAGAAAAAATTCAGTGTGGGCGTGATCGAAACCATGGGACTGACCGAAACCGCCGCGCCGTCGTTCTCCAACCCACTGCAAAGCGAGTTGCGCAAGCTCGGCTCGGTGGGTAAGGCATCGGGCTGCGAGGCACAGGTGGTCAATGAGCAATTCGAACCACTCGCGGACGGCAGCACCGGCGAGGTGGTGATACGTGGTGGTCAGGTGATGGCGGGCTACTACAAGAACCCCGAGGCTACCGAATCTGCCTTCACGCCCGGCGGCTGGCTGCGCACCGGAGACCTTGGGCACCGAGATGCAGATGGATTCTTCTTTATCACCGGACGCATCAAGGAGCTCATTATCAAGGGGGGCGAGAACATCGCTCCGCGCGAGATCGACGAGGTGCTGTTGCGCCACCCCGACGTGCTCGACGCTGCTGCGACGGGCATCCCCGACAAGCACTACGGGCAGGAAATCATGGCGTGCGTGGTGCTGCGCCCGGGCAGCTACCTCGACGAGGCCGCCTTACGCGCTTTTTGCACAACCAATCTTGGTCGTTTCAAGTGTCCGAGAGTGATCCACTTCGTGGGCGACCTGCCACGAGGCCCGTCGGGCAAGGTGCAGCGCTTAAAGCTACAGGACTTTGTGCAAGCGGCCACTGCAACAGCTCAGCCGGGATTGGTCGACCGCTAACGTACGGTACATGAGTAATAGTCCGACCGAGACCGTCGTTGACAGCAGTTACGGTCGTATGTCAACCAGGTGGCGAAGCAAGCCGAAGGCGACGCGCCAGGATTGACCATCGCAGTCAATCGTGGCCGTGCGCTGGTTGACGCGCACGATCAGGCCGACGTGGTGCTGCAGGTTCTGATCGGTGAAGCTCACGCGGTCGCCGACGCGGAAGTCGGCGCGACCGGCGATCTCTGGCGGAGGTGTAGGCTTGCTTTGCGCTGATGCGCCTGCAGCCGGTTCTG
>JBBSRE010000421.1:0-2817 GCA_038243365.1 Burkholderiales bacterium
AGCAGATGCTGGCGCCCGAGCTGCGGCCCGGCGACATCGTGGTGATGGACAACCTGGGCTCGCACAAGGTCTGCGGCGTGCGCCGAGCCATTGAAGCCACTGGCGCGACGGTGCGCTACTTGCCGCCGTACAGCCCCGACATGAATCCGATCGAGCAGGTCTTTGCCAAGCTCAAAGGCCTGCTGCGAAGAGCGGCGGCGCGTACCCGGGAGTCGCTGTGGGACGCCATCGGGGCGCTGCTCGACCGCTTCTCACCCGCCGAGTGCGCCAACTACATCCGGCATTGCGGATATGGCAGCTCAGGGTGAAACCGCTCTAACGGTAGTTTGTTGAACCATTGGCGAGCCGGTGAGAAGATGCGCCAGGAGGTGACATGCCATGGCTACTTCTTTTGCTTGTCCTGCACTGCCCGAGCCGCTCGAAGCCTATGCGGTGCGGTTTGACCCGCTGTTGCACACGCCCGCCCAGCGGCGCGGGTTTCGGGCCTACGTGAGCGGGCTGCTATTGCCGCGGGACCGCAACAAGACGCTCACCGCGCTGGCCGGTGCCGAGCCGGTGGTCGAGGCGCAGGCTGCGGCAGTACAGCGGCTGCAGTTCTTCCTGTCAGAGGCAGCGTGGGACAGCGAGGAGCTCAACGCCCGACGTCTGGCGCTGCTGGCCGAGCAGCCGGCGCTGGCTGCTCATGCCGGCGGCGTGTTGGTGCTCGATGACACGGGCGATAGGAAGGAAGGCCACGCCACGGACCATGTGGCAAGGCAGTATCTCGGCTCGGTGGGCAAGATCGACAACGGCATCGTGGCTGTCACGAGCCTGTGGGCCGACGGTCGCTGCTATTGGCCGGTGCATGTGCAGCCCTACACGCCCGCGAGGCGGCTGCCCGAGGGGAAGGGCGATCCGCAATTTCGCACCAAGCCCGCCATCGCACTGGCGCTCATCGAGCAGGCGCAAGCCGTAGGCATTGCCTTCCGTGCGGTGGTGGCCGACTCGGCCTACGGTGAGAACGACTCGCTGGAAGCAGCGCTGATGGAGCGCGACATCCCCTATGTGCTGGCCCAGCGCGGCCGTGCTGGCCAGGGCTGGGCGCGCATTGAGGATGCGCACTCGTTCGAGGAGGCGATACAGGACTTGCCAAAACGCGCATGGAAGAAGGTCACGCGGCGCTTTCGCGACGGACACACCGAGGTCTGGTGGGCGGCCGAGTTGAAGTTCCTCGGCTATGGGCCGGATCGCGCGCGTCGAGCGATCGTGGCGACCACCGATCCGAGGACACGCCCGGCGATCTCGACGTGGTACCTCAGCACCAACATGACGCTGGCCGATGCGCCGCTGGCTGAAGTGGTGCGTCTGTATGGCCTGCGCAACTGGATCGAGGACCACTACAAGCGCGTGAAGGACGAACTCGGCTGGGCGGACTTCATGGTGCGCTCGGACCGCGCTATCCGCCGGCACTGGGCGCTGGTGAATTGCGCCTTTTGCTTTTGCTGGTGGCACGAGGCGCGGCAGTCGGCGCCACAAGAAGCGGCTGAAGACAAGCCGCCGAAAACCAAACCGACGCCTGCCCTTGCCCGTCAAGCGCCACCCAAGGCGCGGGAAAAAAATCAGCACACCACGCCCAGTGCTGGCCTGCTGGCCGCGGGCACTGCGGCGCGTGCGCGCCTGGCTGGCGCCGTGGAAGTGGCTCACCGACTGCTGGCAGGCGTGGAGCAGCAAGCCCCTGCCACCAGCACTCGCGGCACTGCTGGCCGCCGTCACTTCAGGCAGTGGGCTGCACCTCTACCTGCGTGAATAACAAACTACCGTTAGGGCACGGCAAGAAACAAGATAGCTTTGTCTGCGAGATCGGAGCAAGATTGGCGCTGTTGCAATGATTGCTAACGAACGAGAGGCTTTCAATGAGCGCACTGCCCATCCATTGCTGCGAGTGCGAGAAGTGCCGCTTGCGTACGCCGCACCCTGAGCGGGCGCTGCACCGCCAGATCAACCTGCTGGCCAGCCGCCTGGACGAGCAGCAGCGACGCTGGTTCGTGGCACTTGAGGCCATGCGCCATGGACGTGGGGGGCAGCAGTTGCTCGCGCAGATTACGGGGCTGGACCGCCACACCATTGATCGCGGTCGCCACGAACTTGCTGCCGGCTTGAGACAGCGTCCCACTGACCGCATCCGGCTGGCCGGCGGTGGCCGCCCGGCGGCCGAGTTGCGCGACCCGGCGCTGCTTGGTGCGCTGGAGGCGCTGGTCGCTCCCGAGACGGCGGGCGACCCGATGGCACGACGTGCGGCAGCCAAGCGCAGTTCGCTCGCGCACCTGAGCACGACGCTCAGAGCGCAGGGCCATGCGGTGAGTCGGCCCACCGTCTCGCGGCTGCTGCGACAGCTGGGCTACTCGCCCAAGGTCAATGCCCGGCGCTGCGAGGCGCGCAGCTCGCCCGCTGAGCGCGACGCGCAGTTTGACCACATTGCCGCAGAGCGTGCGCGCCTTGCCGCCGCAGGCAATCCCATCATCAGCGTGGACACGAAAAAAATGGAGCTCATCGGCAACTACCGCAACGCCGGGCGCGCGTGGTGCAAGACCCCCTGAGGCTGTGCTCGTGCATGACTGGCCGCAGGACTCGATCGGGCAGGCCGTGCCGTACGGGATCTATGAGGCATCTACCAACCGCGGCTGCGTCTGCGCGGGCGACTGCTTCGATACGCCGCGCTTTGCGGTGGAGGCGATTGCCGAGTGGTGGCGTGAGGAAGGCTGCCGGTCCTACCGCCGGGCCCGCAAGCTGCTCATCCTGGCCGATGCGGGTGGCTCCAACAACTGCCGATCGCGTGTG
>JBBSRE010000422.1:0-2793 GCA_038243365.1 Burkholderiales bacterium
CGAGGAAGACCATGATGAGTTTACGGCCGGAGATTTCTGCTTGCATCACTAAGCAGCGCCCTGCTTCGCTGATGTAGCCGGTCTTCTGCAGGCCAATGTCCCAGGCTGGATTCTTGACCAAACGGTTGGTATTGTTGTACTGAAGCGTTCGGCGACCAACCGACACTTCATAACCGGGCGACGTGGTGAAGTCGCGCAGCACTGGATCGGTGTGAGCAACGTTCACCAATGCCGCAAGATCACGCGCGCTGGACTGGTTCTGGCTGGACAGGCCCGTCGGCTCCACATAGCGGGTGTCGCTCATTCCCAGCAGTTGCGCCTTAATGTTCATCTGTTTGACAAACAGATCCATTCCGCCCGGATAGGTTCGACCAAGTGCATGCGCAGCGCGGTTCTCACTGGACATGAGCGCCAGATGCAGCATTTCTTGCCGCGTGAGCGTGGTGCCAACTGCTAGCCGCGACCGACTGTTCTTTTCAGTATCAATGTCATCCGTCGTAATGGTGATGGACTCATCCATCGGCAGATGTGCTTGGCTGATGATCAGGCCCGTCATCAGCTTGGTGAGCGACGCGATGGGCACAACCGCATGGTCGTTCTTGCTGAGCAGAACTTCGTGCGTATCCTGATCGATCACATAAGCCACAGATGACTTGAGATCCAGCGGATCGTCACCGGTGTCGTGCAAACCGGCAATTTCACCAAAAGAACGCGTTGCCTTAAGGACGACGCGCGGTACAGCCTGCCGGCGCGACGCCACCACCACCTTGCGCGCATTGGCGCTCCGGGATTTGCGCAACACCACGACCTTGTGCGCAGAAACCTTGGAGGTGCTGGCTGCCCGTTTCGATACCACGACCGATTTCTTGGCGCTCGTCTTGCGTTGGCCCGCGTCAGCGGGCGGGGCCATCAAAGCCATACCGACCACTGCCAGAGCGGCGAACCTCAGGAAGGGAGAAAAGGCGATGCGCAAAGGCTGAAATCTCACGGCGTGTCTCCGAACAGCAACAACTGTGTGCCAGTGTAGCGAGGACAAAAAAAACACGCAAGATCAATATCTTGCGTGGTCAAGTGAAGAAGCTGCTTGAGGAGCCTCACGCAACTGTCATTATCCTTGCGCTGCGACCTTTTCGGCTTTGCTGTGTAACTTGTTGAGCGCGCTGAGGTAGGCCTTGGCTGACGCCACCACGATATCCGGGTCGGCCCCCACTCCGTTAACTACACGGCCGCTGCTTTGCAAGCGCACCGTCACCTCGCCTTGACTCTCAGTAGAGCCACTGATGGCGTTGACCGAATACAGCACCATTTCGGCACCACTGTGGGCGTGCAGCTCGATCGCCTTGAGCGATGCATCCACAGGCCCGTTGCCGTCAGATTCCCCTTTGATTTCCTTGCCACCGACAGTAAACACGACGCTGGCGTGAGGCCGCTCTCCTGTTTCGCTGTGTTGCGAAAGCGAAACAAATGCGTACTCGTCTTCTCCGGTCGCGCTCTCCTCGCCGACTAAAGCCAGGATGTCCTCGTCGAAGATCTCACTCTTGCGGTCAGCCAGCTCCTTGAAACGCGCGAAAGCAGCGTTGGTATCCGCCTCGCTGTCCAAGCTCACGCCAAGATCCTGTAACCGTTGTTTGAAAGCGTTACGCCCGCTCAATTTGCCCAATACGATCTTGTTGGCGCTCCAGCCCACATCCTCGGCACGCATGATTTCGTAGGTGTCTCGCGCCTTGAGGACGCCATCCTGGTGGATGCCGCTGGCGTGTGCGAAGGCATTGGCGCCGACCACCGCCTTGTTGGGCTGCACCACGAAACCGGTAGTCTGGCTGACCATTCGACTCGCAGCGAGGATGTGCTGCGCATCTATACCGACGTCCAGCCCGAAATAATCCTTGCGCGTTTTTACCGCCATTACGACTTCTTCGAGCGAACAGTTGCCTGCCCGCTCACCCAGGCCATTGATGGTGCATTCCACCTGACGCGCACCGCCGATCTTGACGCCGGCGAGCGAATTGGCCACCGCCATGCCCAGATCGTTGTGGCAGTGCACCGACCACACGGCCTTGTCGCTGTTGGGCACGCGCTCCCGCAGTGTTTTGATGAAGTTGCCGTAGAGCTCGGGGATGGCATAGCCAACCGTGTCGGGCACGTTGATGGTGGTCGCGCCTTCACGAATCGCCGCTTCGATCACACGGCACAGGAAGTCCACGTCGCTGCGGTAGCCGTCCTCTGGGCTGAATTCGATGTCGTCACACAGATTGCGGGCAAAGCGAACCGACTGGATCGCCTGCTCAAGCACCTGCTCGGGCGTCATGCGCAGTTTCTTCTCCATGTGCAACGCCGAGGTCGCGATGAAGGTGTGGATGCGCGCACGCTCGGCGCCTTTAAGAGCTTCGGCCGCGCGTGCGATATCGCGATCGTTGGCACGGGAGAGGGAGCAAATGGTCGAGTCCCGAATCGAATTGGCGATCAGCTGCACCGCTTCGAAATCTCCATTGGAGCTGGCAGCAAAACCCGCTTCGATCACGTCCACTTTCAGTCGCTCAAGCTGGCGTGCGATACGCAGCTTTTCTTCGCGCGTCATGGAAGCGCCGGGCGACTGTTCGCCGTCGCGCAAGGTGGTGTCGAAAATGATGAGTTTGTCGGTCATGGCTTCTCCAAAAACGTTGGCATTATTCATTGGCATCGGTGGCGGCCAGTTCTGGCGCAACCCCGTATTTTGCGCTGGTCACGCCTCGCACTATGGCGCGCTCAAGGCCACAAACGATGGCTTTGAGCGATGCAGAAATGACATCAGCA
>JBBSRE010000423.1:0-2764 GCA_038243365.1 Burkholderiales bacterium
CTAGCCACGAGCTTGCAGCGTCAGATGGCACCATCCCGCATAAGTCTTTCGATCTCATCCGCGTCTACCGGCACACCGCGGGAAATCAGGTCGCAGCCATCCTGCGTCACCACCGCATCGTCCTCAATTCGAATGCCAATATTCCAGAATTCTTCCGGTACATCGTCGCCGGGCCGGATGTAGAGCCCCGGCTCGATGGTGGTCACCATGCCTGGCTGCAGGATGCGGCTCGGGCGGCTCTTCACCATTTCCCCGGAAAGTGGATCTTTGAGCTCGGTAAGCTGGCCCGATTCACTTGGCTCCACGTAGCTGCCACAGTCGTGCACGTCCATGCCCAACCAGTGACCGGTGCGGTGCATGTAGAACGGGAAGTAGGCGCGTTGCTCCACCACGTCTCCCACGTTCCCGAACTTGTCCGCGCTCACGAGGCCCAGGTCCAGCAATCCCTGGGACAGCACGCGCACCGCAGCATCGTGCGCATCGTTGAATCGGTTGCCGGCTTTCGTCGCGGCAACAGCGGCGATCTGGCTGGCCAGCACCACGTCGTACAGCGCGCGCTGTGGGCCAGTGAACACGCCATTCGCCGGGAAGGTGCGCGTGATATCGCTGGCGTAGCCGTCGAGCTCGCAACCGGCGTCGATCAGCACCAGCTCGCCCGCGCGGATACGCGCGGTATCGGCGTGGTAGTGCAACACGCAGGCGTTGGCGCCCGCTGCGACGATGGAGTTGTACGCTGGTGCCTGTGAGCCCTCCATCCGGAACGCGTGCAGCAGCTCGGCATCCAGGTGGTACTCCCGCACGTCGCGGCCTTGTCTGAGCATGCGCGCGGACGTTTGCATGGCACGCACATGCGCACCCGCACTGATCTGTGCGGCGCGGCGCATGGTGGCCAGCTCGTGCGCGTCCTTGACCAGGCGCATTTCGTCCAGCGGACCGCACAGGTCGCGCTGCTGCTCAGGCACCAACGCGCCCATGCGCACCCGGGCGCGCACCTTGGAAAGCCAGCCATCCACTTTGGTTTCCAGACCGGTGTGGGTGGCAAACGGGTACCAGACGGCATCACGGTTCTCCAGCAGGCGCGGCATGCGCGTGTCGATCTCCTCCGTGCTGAAGGCCTCGTCCACCTCCAGCGCAGCGAGAGCGGCATCGGGCCCAAGGCGGTAGCCGTTCCAGATTTCGCGCTCCAGATCCTTGGGCGCGCAGAACAAAGTGGATCGGCCGTCTCCCGTCAGCACCAGCCAGGCGTTGGGCTCGGTAAAACCGGTCAGGTAGAAAAAGTAGCTGTCGTGGCGGAACAGAAATTCGCTGTCGCGGTTGCGCAGTCGTTCAGGCGCGGTCGGAACGATGGCAATGCCATCGGGGCCAAGTGAAGCGGTCAGGCGCGCGCGACGGGCGGCGTGGGGCGTGGCGGGGAGGTTCATGGCGGTGGCGTGGGTCGGTAGTGCGCGATTCAGGTACACACAAAGCGAGAAGTCGTGGCGGGTGGTGGCGGCTGCAGATGGTTGACGCATTGTCACGGTACAAGCGGTTTCTGGCATGCGCGTGCCCAATTTCGCGCGCCGATGTGGGGTCTGCGCGAGGCCGTCGTGAAGGCGGACTGCTATCCGGTGTTGTTCAAATCTGCCAGGCGCTCAGGAGTACCCACGTCGACCCATTCACCCTGGTACAGCTCGGCTGTGACGAGGCCTTGCGCAATGGCCGCGCGCAGCAAAGGAGCCAGCGGCGCGGCCTCGCCGTGTGGGTTGCCGGGCGCGATGGCGCAGTGCGGCGTCTGGAACAGCGCAGCGCGGTACAGGCCAATGGTGGAATAGGTGTAGCGAGCATCGGAGCCCCCGGTCGGCGCGTTGGTCGCGAGGCCTGTCGCGTCGATGCCGAAATCGCCTGCCGGGTGGTGCGGCGGGTTGGTCACCAGCCACAAGTGCGCCAAGGCGCCACTGGCGGCAAAGCGCTCTCTAGCGGTGTCAAGGAACGCGAAGTCCGGGGCAAAGACGTCGCCTGCGGCCACCCAGAAAACGTCGGCGAGTAGCGGCAGCGCGCGCACGAGGCCGCCCAGCGTCTCCAGGGCTTCACCGTCGCCACGCGGCTCGCTGGAGTATGAAATCGATAGCTGCTCACGCTTATCCCATGAGCGATATGGACCGATTTGATGCTCAATTTGATCGCCAAGCCAGCCCGTATTGATGACGACGTGGCGCGCGCCACCGGCTGCCATCGCCTCCAGCGTCCACTCCAACAGCGCCTTGCCGCGCACCGACAACAAAGGCTTGGGGCACGTGTCGGTGAGCGGCCGCATGCGTGCGCCGCGACCGGCGGCCAGCAGCATGGCGGTGGCAGGTGGGTGGGCATGGCAGGGCTGTTCAAGCATGGCGGGCACTGTAGCTGAGGGGCTTGTACCGATCCGGTCGCCTGGGGTGCGGGCTGCGCTGCGCTGCGGGCGCGCTAAGCACGGTCGGTAAAATACGGGGTTTCCCCTTAACGTCCTGACCCGACTCGTCTCTTCGATGGCCAACTCTCAACAAATGGCAAGTGCGATCCGCGCGCTCGCAATGGATGCCGTGCAACAAGCCAAGTCTGGCCATCCCGGCGCGCCCATGGGCATGGCCGACATGGCGGTGGCGCTGTGGGGCCGGCACCTGCAGCACAACCCCCAAGACCCGCATTGGGCCAACCGCGACCGCTTCGTGCTGTCCAATGGTCACGGCTCCATGTTGATCTACGCGCTGTTGCACCTGACGGGCTACGACCTGCCCCTGCAAGAGTTGAA
>JBBSRE010000424.1:0-2760 GCA_038243365.1 Burkholderiales bacterium
GGCACTGCTTTTGATTGCCAGCACCTGCGTGAAGCCGAATGCTGCGCAGCTGCGCAGCATGGAGCCGACATTGCCCGCGTCTTGCACGCGGTCGAGCACGAGGGTCGGGGCCTGCGGATCCAGCGTGGGTGCGATGGGTAAGTCGAGCACGAAACCCATCTTTGCTGGAGATTCCAGTCCGCTGATGCTGGCAAACAAGGAGTCGGGCAACACTACTGTTTTTGTAGCTGTTTGCGCAATACCCACCTGCTCTGGAGGCCAAAAAGACTCAGAAAAAACAGCCACAGCCGGTGTGAGATGTCGTACCCGTGCGGCTTCGCAGAGGTGATCGCCCTCGATCCAGACGCGCCCCTGTTTTCGATACTGCGTGCTGTCCTGCGCGAGGCGACGCAAGTCCTTCAAAAATGCGTTGTCACGCGACTGGATGCGCGTGACGTCCGGCGCCGTCATGCCGAGACCTCCACGCGCAATTGCCACTGAAGTGCCACAGGGGCGAACGAGCGCCGGTGCAAAGGACAGGCTCCATGCAAGCGCAAAGCCTGCAAGTGCGCCGCCGTGCCGTACCCTTTGTGAGCAGCAAAACCATACTGCGGGTACTGCGCATCGATCGACTGGCACCAGCGGTCGCGGTGCACCTTCGCAAGGATGGACGCAGCCGAAATGGATTGTTCCAGCGCGTCGCCACCAATCACGGCTTCGGCCGACATCTCAAGCACCGGCAATCGATTGCCATCGACCAGGACCAGGCCCGGCCGCAGGCGAAGGCCCGCCACTGCCCGCTGCATGGCCAACAGCGTGGCCTGCAGGATGTTGAGGCGGTCAATTTCCTCCACGCTGGCCTCAGCGATGGCAAAGCACAGTGCCCGGGACCGGATGTCGTCGAACAGCGCTTCGCGCCGCGCGGGCGTTAGCTTTTTAGAGTCGTCCAGCCCAGCAATCGGTCGTTGTTCGTCCAGAATGACTGCGGCCGCGACCACTGGGCCGGCCAACGGGCCGCGTCCAGCTTCGTCCACGCCGGCGGTCAACAGCGTGCCATGCCAGGCGAGGCGACTCTGTTCAGGCAGCGAGTACTTGGCGGATCGCATTGGAAGCAAGTTCAGCAGTGTTGCGGGCCAGCGAATCGTGCAAAGTTGTGAAACGCTGCTCCAGAGAGGCGATGCGGCGCGGGTCGGATTCGTACGCGGAAAACCAGCCCAGCACCGCAGCTGCGAGCGCCTGCGGCGTAGCAGCATCCTGAATCAGTTCGGGCACCACAAAATCATGACAAAGAATGTTGGGCAAGCCTACCCAAGGCTGCAATTGCTTTCCCTGCATCAGCCGCCAGCTCAGCGGGTGCATGCGGTAGGCAATCACCATCGGGCGTTTAAACAGCGCCGCTTCCAATGTGGCCGTACCGCTGGCGATCAATGTGACATCGCACGCTGCCAGCACCGCGTGCGATTGCCCGGGCACGATCTGCACCAGGTCCTGCACGCCGCAAGCCCGCGCACAGGCTTCGAGTCGCTCGCGCTGCGCCGGAACTGCGGGCACTATTATTTTGATAGCTGGATGCGCTTTCTGGATAAGCGCTGCAGCCGCAAAAAATGCTGGAGCGATGTACTTCGCTTCGGCGCTGCGGCTGCCCGGCAAAATGGCCAACACCTGCGCGTCTTGCGGCAGGCCCAGTTGCTTGCGTGCGGCGACGCGATCGGGCACCCGCGCAATGACGGCCGCCAACGGATGGCCGACGTAGGTCGCGGCGATGCCGTGCTGCTCCAGCAAAGCGGGTTCGAACGGAAAGATGCAAAGCACGTGGTCCGCAGCCCGGCGTATTTTTTCTATGCGATCGGCGCGCCAGGCCCAAATGGAGGGGCAGACAAAATGCACGGTGCGCGTACCCGCTGCGCGCAGGTGGGCTTCCAGCGCCAGGTTGAAGTCAGGCGCGTCCACGCCGATGAACACCGACGGCGGCTCGGCCAGCACACGTGTGCGCAATTGGCGCCGCATGCGCAACAACTCCATCAAACGTCCGGCCACTTCAAAACTGTAGCCATGCACCGCAAGGCGCTCGCTCGGCCACCAAGCGTCGAAGCCACGTGCCTGCATCTGGGGCCCGCCGATGCCGAAGGCCACCAAACCGGGCCACAGATCGCGCATGCCGCCCAACAGCAGGCTGGCCAGAAGATCGCCCGACGTTTCGCCCGCCACCATGGCAATGCGCGGTTGCTGCTGCATGGCTTGCTCAGCGCGCAATGCCGCGAGAAGAGGCATCGATCAATTCGAGCATTTTCGCAACGTCGTCGCGCGCGTCTTCCGGCACTGAAAGCTCAGCGATGGCGCTGCGCGCCGCGGCGAGCGTCAAACCTTGGCGGTAGAGAAAACGATGCATCTGCTTGATTGCGGCCACCCGCTCGCTTGAAAAACCGCGCCGGCGCAAACCTTCCAGGTTCAAGCCTCGCACGGCAAGAGGGTTGCCATCCACCATCATGAAGGGCGGCACATCCTGCGAAATATGGCTCGCGAAGCCCGCCATCACATACGCCCCGACGCGTGTGAACTGGTGGATGCCGGTCAGGCCACCGATGATCGCGAAATCGTCGATCTGTACATGGCCGGCGAGCGTCACGTTGTTGGCCAGCACCGTGCCATGGCCCACCCGGCAGTCGTGCGCGATGTGGACATACGCCATGATCCAGTTGTCGTCCCCGACCACTGTCATGCCGGTATCTTGTGCAGTACCGGTGTTGAGCGTGCAGAACTCGCGGATGGTGTTGCGGTCAC
>JBBSRE010000425.1:0-2758 GCA_038243365.1 Burkholderiales bacterium
CTGTTGTACGACCAGCTCGATGGGCGTGACCTTTCCGCCGGCTCTGCGCAGGCGCGTCGCGTCTTCAGTTGAACATGTCACCCCCCTGAGTCGCTTCGCGCTTTCCCCCAGGGGGACGCCGCCAGCGCGGCGGGGCGGCCCTTGCGCGGCGGCCGCTGGCCTGGGCAGGCCCGGTTTTCTGCGCTGACGTGGAGTAATAGATGATAGACAAAAAAGAGGTCTTTTATGGCTCCAGCGCACGTGGATAAAGCGCAAGCAGCTATAAAAATAGAAGCGCTGCGCCAACAACTCGACCAATGGGCGCACCAGTACTACGTGCTGGATGCGCCGTCTGTGCCCGATGCGGAATACGACGTTGTGTTTCGCAATCTCCAGGCGCTGGAGATGCAGTTTCCGGCGCTGGTCACGAGCGCATCGCCCACCCAGCGCGTGGGTGGCGCGCCGCGCCCCGAGCTCACCCCCGTGCGCCACGCGCTGCCCATGCTGTCGATCCACACCGAAACCGACGTGTCAGCGGCGGGAGCACAAGCCTTTGATGCCCGGGTGCGGCGCGAACTCGGGCTCGCGCCAGAGGCGCCGCCCATTGCCTATGTAGCCGAGCTGAAGTTCGACGGCTTGGCCATGAGTCTGCGGTATGAAAACGGTTTGCTGGTGCAGGCCGCCACGCGCGGCGACGGCGAAGTGGGGGAAGATGTGACCCACAACATCCGCACCATGCGCCAGATTCCGTTGCGTCTGCCGGACGGCGTGCCACCACTGCTGGAGGTCCGCGGCGAGGTCTACATGGCGCGCGCGGATTTCGAGCTTTTGAACGAGGCCCAACGCGAGCGCGGCCAAAAGACTTTCATCAACCCGCGCAACACCGCCGCAGGCGCGGTACGCCAGCTTGATCCGGCGATCGCTGCGCAGCGGCCGCTGAAGTTTTTCGCTTACGGCTTGGGCGCGATCACGCCGCCAGAGCAGGGCGGGCCGGTTTTCGAAACGCATTTCGAGCTGCTCCAGCAGTTGAAATTGTGGGGTTTCCCGGTCGCAGACCAGACCACCAAAGCGCAAGGAGCTATTGATTTAGTAGCGTTTCATCAGCGTATTGCGTTGGAGCGCGACGCCTTGCCGTATGACATCGACGGTGTGGTCTACAAGGTTGATTCGCTGGCCCTGCAGCGCCAGCTCGGCTTCAAGACGCGCGAGCCGCGCTGGGCCGTGGCGCACAAGTTTCCAGCGCAGGAGATGGTCACGCGCATGGAGGGCATCGACGTGCAGGTAGGCCGCACCGGCAAGTTGACGCCGGTGGCGCGGCTGGCGCCAGTGTTTGTCGGCGGGGTCACGGTGACCAACGCCACGCTGCACAACCTGTTTGAAATCCGCAAGAAAGACGTGCGTGTCGGCGATCAGGTGGTGGTCCGCCGCGCGGGCGATGTGATTCCGGAGGTGGTCGGCCGCGTTGCGCCAGCCGCGGCCAAGCAGCTGCCGACATCCCCGCAGGCTCGGCTGGACCAGCTGCCAGAGAACGCATTGCTGGAGCTGGGCTATCCCGCCTTGCGTACGCCGTATGTCCCCAACTTTCGCATGCCGGCGCAGTGCCCGATTTGTGGCAGCGATGTGGTGCGCGAGCCGGGTGAAGCCAATCACCGCTGCACTGGCGGTCTGTTTTGCCCGGCGCAGCGCAAGGAAGCGTTGCTGCACTTTGCCAGCCGCCGCGCCATGGACATTGAAGGGCTGGGCGGCAAACTGGTCGATCAACTCATTGATGGCGCCGTGGTGCACACGCTGCCAGATCTCTATCGGCTCGGCCTCACCGGCCTGCTCGCGCTCGAACGCATGGCCGACAAATCGGCCCAGAACATTCTGTCGGCGCTGGAAAAATCCAAGGCCACCACGCTGGCGCGCTTTCTGTTTGCACTCGGCATTCGTCACGTTGGCGAGGCCACGGCCAAGGATCTGGCGCGCCACTTCGGCAGTCTGGACGCGATCAAGCAGGCGAGCGTAGAGGCATTGCTGGAAGTGAACGATGTCGGCCCGGTGGTGGCCGAATCCCTGCACACCTTCATGGCCCAGCCGCACAACGTCGAGGTGATCGAGCAGTTGCGCGCCTGTGGCGTCCATTGGAGTGAGGGGCCACCTGCAGAGCGCAACCACTTGCGGCTGGCCGGCCAGACCATCGTGATCACCGGCACCTTGCCGACCTTGAGCCGCGATGACGCCAAAGACCTGTTGGAAGCCGCTGGCGCCAAAGTGGCAGGCTCGGTCAGTAAAAAGACCAATTACGTAGTGGCGGGTACAGAGGCCGGCAGCAAGCTGGCAAAGGCGCAAGAGTTGGGCGTGCCGGTGCTGGACGAAGCGGGCATGCTGGCGCTTTTGGCTGACTGAAGCGCAGTTCAAAAAAGTTCGGACCGCATCCGCTTCTTGCTGCCCGTGACGCATGGCTGCGGATGAACAAAGCCGAAAAGGCATCGGAGGCGCAGGCCCGCTCGTCACCGGCCCTACGTTTGCCATGAAAGGCTTGACCAGGGTCGCAGGAGTAACTCATTCTCAATGCAAGGGTTAGCCGCCAGTCTTTGAACGCACTAATTCGAGTGTTACCGCATCAATATTGGGAGTGGTAGATGTTGTGGACGAAATCACACCGGAGAACCGAACTAGATCTCCTTTTTGGAGTGAAAACGCTTTGACTCGAAACTGGGCCGGCAGGGTAACGCCGGCAAGCTCAGAGGAGCCTTCGCTCGTCGAAACAATTAGATGGATGGAGGGTGATGACGAC
>JBBSRE010000426.1:0-2754 GCA_038243365.1 Burkholderiales bacterium
CAACGCGACGGTGTGTATCACGCGAGCCTGAGTCCTACTCCCATTAACCGGCAGTTTGGAACAGAGGCCGTATCAACTACGGACCCAAGTAAGGTGACGGGAGACAAATACAGCATCGCCTTCAGTAATGTCATATCTGGCTCTTCTCCCGACACCACCACCTACACCTACACCATTACTAACACGACGACCGGCAACGTCTCGCCCCCAGTCTCGTTGACCGATATTCCCAAGAACCAGTCCGTTGCGATCACCAGCGTCGACATGCCAGGCCTGTCTATTAGCATCAAGGGCACACCCGTTAACGCCGACACGATCCGCCTCGAACCCAGCGCCAGCATCTTTAGCGTGGTCGGCACAGCCGTAAAAGAAATCGGGGGGGCGGCCGACAACCAAGCGGCTATGCAAGCAATTGGCCAGGCGTTGGTGAACATTGATCGCGGCCTCGAGCGCCTGCAAACCGTGCGCGGCAACGCGGGCGAACTGCTCAACCGGGCCGACCGTATCAGCGGCAACCAGGAAAGCCGCGAAATACAGCTCGAAGCCGACCGCTCGCGCGCCGAGGACCTCGATATGATCAAGGGAATTTCCGACTTCCAGAACCAACAGGTCGGATACGAAGCAGCCCTGAAGTCCTATGCGATGGTGCAGAAACTGTCGCTCTTCAATTTCATTTCCTAATTCTCTGACTCCCTGCGCGCGCAGCACGCGCCCTTCAGCACATGGTTCAATCCGTTCTTGGCAGCCTGGTGCTGGCTTACCGCCCGTTGTGGGGTCATGCACGCGTGCTCGCCGGCATAGAGCTCACGGTGCAGGGCAATGCCCAGGCTCCCGTCGATACATCGCACCTGCTGCGCACACTGGCCGAAATGTGGGCAGCCACCAGCCCGCCCTTGCTGCTCGCGCCCTACGACCGCCAGTTGATGTGCGACATGCTGGAGCAGGCTCCCGTCGGTACTCCCTGGATTGCGGTGCAGCATGGCTGGCTCAGTGATCCCGCCATTCACACCCGCGTTCAGGCCGCACATCGCCGTGGCCTGAAACTGGTGTGGCGCGGCCCACTCGGCACTCTCCCGGAACCTGCGATCGCGGCCTGCTTCAGCAACAGCCTGCTCAGCATGGACGCTGAGCTCGCCGCGGCGGCCTTGCAGTCGCAGGCCGTGACTGCCATGCAGCGAGCGAACGCCAACCCCAATGCCCGCCCCGCCCCGCCCCGCGCGAGCCCGGTGATCGATGGGCAGATGTACGAAAACCTTCCCAGCCGCGCCTTGGTATCCCTTTGCCTGGACCAGCACCGATCTGTGGCCGTGGCGGGTTGGCCCGAAGAAGATGTGCTCTACAGCCTGCGCCACGAACCTGTGCAGCCCTCGCGCTCGGTCATTTTTCGGCTGCTCAAGGCCATCGACGCTGAGCAATCGCTCGAAGTGTTCGAAGACATCTTGAGCCAGGACCCGGTGCTGGCGTACCGCTTCATGATCTACACCAACTCGGCGGCCCTAGGCCTTCGCACTGGCATCGATTCGCTGCGCCGGGGTTTGGTGATGATGGGCTACTCATCGCTCAAAAAATGGCTGTCCGACCAGCTTCCCGTGGCCAACACGGAGCCGGACATGGAGCCCGTGCGCGCCAGCGCTGTGATTCGGGCACGCCTGACCGATCATTTGCTCGAAGCTGGCATCCAAAACGACCTGCGCCGCGAGGTGTACCTCTGCGGTCTGCTGCTGCACCTGGGCGATCTGCTGGGCGAGCCGCTGAGCCATGCGCTGCGCCGCATCCCTCTGTCTGAGCGCATCTATGACGCCACGGTGCTGCGCAACGGCCCCTACGCGGGCGCACTCAAAATGGCGCTGGCGTTTGAGGGCGGCAATTGCGAAGCGATTCGTGCCGTTTGCAAGGAAGAAGACATGGGCCTGGAGGAGGCCAACCGGGCGCTGCTTCGGGTGTTGTCGTCCCTCGACCCTGCGCAGGTTTGACGATCACGCGGGTGCAGCGGCAGGCCGGCTTACAACGCACCACGCCTGCGTCCACTTCCTTGAAATCTCTTGCCGTCTTTTGTTGACGAGCATCGCTGCAATAAGCGCAGCACGTGAACAGATTGATGCCGCTGTTGCGCCTGTGTGCTCAAAGGTCGCGCACCCTCTCAAACGCCCGCCAAAAGGCGGCGTCCTGCGAGGTGGTGAAATTTACCCGCATCAGCGTGCTCGGCTGCCGTCCGGCGAGAAACAAGGCACCGGGAGCCAACAAATAGCCTTCGTCCAGCATGCGCTGGGCCAGCATGTCGGTGTCCACACCCGTGTCCACCCAACCGAACAATCCGGCCGGCTCCGCCGCAAAACTGCAGCCAGCGGCGCGCGCCAGTTGCACGGTTCGCGCCCGTGCCTGCGCCAGCCTACGGCGCAAGCGCTCGGCATGGCGGCGCAACTGACCTTGCTCCATGCACAGCGCCAGCGCTTTTTCCAGCATTGAAGGCGTCGTCAATGCCGAGAGCAGCTTGGTGTCGAGCAGGCGCTCGGTCAGTGAGGGCGGCGCGGCCAGGAAGCCAATGCGCCAGTTGGGTGCCAGGATCTTGGCAAAACCGCCCACATACACCGTGCGGCGCAGGCCATCGAGCGCAGACAGGCGTGTGGCGTGGTCGGGGGCGAGGTGGCTGTAAGTGTCGTCTTCGACGATGTAGAACCCATGCTGCTGCGCCAGTTGCAGCACTTGGTGTGCGCTGCCCGGTGAGAGGCAATGGCCGGTGGGGTTGTGCAACAC
>JBBSRE010000427.1:0-2754 GCA_038243365.1 Burkholderiales bacterium
CCGGCTTCAGCGGGGGGGGGGTTGGGCGCCGTCTAAAGCTCCTCACTCCAGCAAAAGCCATCCCGCGCAATCATGGCGCTGGCCGCGCGTGGTCCCCAGCTGCCGGCAGCGTAAGGACGCGGGCCGTTGCTGTCAGATTGCCAATGCTGCAGGATCGGCTCCACCCAGCGCCAAGCCTCTTCCTGCTCATCGCTTCGCACAAACAGGTTCAGGCGGCCTGCAATCACGTCCAGCAGCAAACGCTCGTAGGCCCCTACGCGCTCGGAGCCAACCCGGTGGTCGAAATCAAGGTTCAGCGCTACAGGCGCCAGCGCCGGCTCCACTTGGCGTTGCTCTGCGCCTTGCGCCAGCTCCACTCGGCGTTGCTCGGCGCCTTGCGCCAGCAAGTGCAACTCCAGCCCGTCACGCGGTTGCAGGTGGATCACGAGGCGGTTGGCCTCGCCAGCGGGTGCACGAAAAATCGGGTGTGGTACCGGCCGAAAATTGACAGAAATATGCGCATCCCGGCCCGCCAGGCGCTTGCCGGTGCGGATGTAGAAGGGCACGCCGGCCCAGCGCCAGTTCGAAATTTCGGTGCGCAACGCGACAAAGGTTTCGGTGTTGCTGTTCGGCTCTACGCCGGCTTCCTCTCGGTAGCCAGGCACCGGTTGGCCCTTGTGGCTGCCGGCGACGTAGCGGCCGCGCACCACATGCTGGTTGAGCGTTTCGGGCGTCCAGGGTTTGAGCGACTGCAGCACCTTGAGCTTTTCATCGCGAATCGCGTGCGCGCTGGCGTTGATGGGGGGCTCCATGCCAATCGCGCACAGCAGCTGCAGTGCGTGGTTCTGCACCATGTCGCGCAGCGCGCCGGTCTGGTCGTAGAACTTGCCGCGGGTCTCCACGCCGATGTCCTCGGCCATCGTGATCTGGATATTGGCGATGGTTTCTCGGCGCCACAAAGGCTCGAACAAGGCATTACCAAAGCGCAGGGCGAACAGGTTTTGTACCGAGGGCTTGCCCAGGTAGTGGTCGATGCGAAAAATTTGGTTTTCATTCAGCACGCTGCGCAGCGCGGCGTTGATGGCGCGGTTCGATTGCAGATCGTGCCCCAACGGCTTTTCCAGCACCATGCGGGTGCTCGGCCCGTTCAAACCAACGGCGGCAATTTGCTCGGCCACAGAGGTGAAAAGCCCGGGCGCGGTCGCCAGATACATGACGACGCAGTCGGCGCTGCGCTCCTTCAGCATCGCGGCGAGACGGGCGTAGTCGGCTGGCTGCGACAAATCCATGCGCAGGTAGTGCAGCATGGAGCCGAATTCCGTAAATTCGGAGGCGGTCGGCCGCTTGTCGGTTTCGACGCGCTCGGCGCGCCCGGCCATCAGCGAGCGGTACTCTGCATCCGTCATCTCGTCGCGCGCGACGCCGATGATGCGTCCGCCGGCCGGCAACGTGCCATGCCGAAAAGCCTGGAACAACGCGGGCATCAACTTGCGCCAAGCGAGGTCCCCCGTTCCTCCGAACAACACCAAATCAAAGCTCATACAACAATTCCCACATCAGGCCCGAACCAAGTCAGGTAATAAGGTTACACGAAAGCGTCAAGTGCTCTTTGCGGAAATGTAGAGATTCGTTTGTACTAAGTAATCGAGTTACCATTCTTGGGGGCGCTCGAGCTCCCCGCTCAAACAAATTTTGTACCGCAAGCTTTGACTTTCAGGAACCCGCGATGCATCCCACCCTTCAGCGCGTGACCGAACGCATCACCCACCGCAGCCTTGAAAACCGCGCTGCCTACCTTGCCAGCGTGGACGCCATGATCAACCGCGCGCCTTCGCAAGACCGCATGGGCTGCGCCAACCTCGCCCACGCGTACGCGGCGCTGCCGGGTTCGGAGAAGTTCAAGGTGACGGTCGAGAAGGCGCCGAACATTGGCGTCGTCACGGCCTACAACGACATGCTGTCTGCGCACCAGCCGTACCAACATTTTCCAGCTTTGCTGCGCGACGAAGCGGCACGTCGGGGCGTCACTGTGCAGGTGGCCGGGGGTGTACCGGCGATGTGCGATGGCGTCACGCAAGGCACCGAAGGCATGGAGCTGAGCCTGTTCTCGCGCGATGCCATTGCCATGGCCACCGCCATCGCCCTTTCGCACGATGTGTTTGATGGCGCGCTGCTACTCGGCATTTGCGACAAGATCGTGCCCGGCCTGCTGATTGGCGCGCTGCATTACGGCCACCTGCCTTGCGTCTTCGTACCGGCGGGCCCCATGGGCACGGGCCTGCCCAACAAAACCAAAGCCAAGGTGCGAGAAGAGTATGCGCAGGGCAAGGTCGGCCGGCCCGAGCTGATGGCGTCTGAGCAAGCGTCGTACCACAGCCATGGGACCTGCACGTTTTACGGCACGGCCAACAGCAACCAGATGCTGCTCGAAGCCATGGGCCTGCATGTGCCCAACGCGGCGTTCGCGCATCCTGATAGCACTGAGCGGGAGCAGTTCACGCGCGATGCGATGGGCACGGTGCTTGCCATCGGCAAGCGCGGCCAACGCTTCACCCCCATCGGCCGGCTGGTGGACGAGCGCTGCATCGTCAACGCCATGGCAGCCTTGCTGGCTACGGGCGGCTCTACCAATCACCTGATCCACTGGGTGGTCGTAGCGCGCAGCGCGGGCATCCTGATCGACTGGACAGATTTTGATGAGCTGTCTTCTGTCGTGCCGCTGCTGGCACGGGTCTACCCCAACGGGGACGCGGACGTGAACCAGTTCCAGGCCGC
>JBBSRE010000428.1:0-2748 GCA_038243365.1 Burkholderiales bacterium
ACTGGCCAGCGGTGATCCCGCCCGGTGGCACCAGCGCGCAACACTGCATGACCATGGACTGGTCGGCCACGATGCTGGACGTGGGCGGCGGCCAGCCCGGCCCTGATCACCCACTGGATGGCGCATCGCTCGCAGCGTTGCTGCGCGATCCCACGCACCAGACTGAGCGGCCGCTGTTCTGGCGCATGAAGCACCGCGGCCAGCGCGCACTGCGCGATGGGGACTGGAAGTATCTGATGGTCGACGGCCATGAGTACTTGTTCAACATTCCGGCAGATCAGCGTGAGCGCGCCAACCTGGCCGCGCGAGAGCCCGCTCGCCTCGCCGCCATGCGCGAACAATGGCTGGCTTGGGACGCCACCATGCCGCCGATTCCCGAAGATGCGACTGTGAGCCTGGGCTTTAGCGCGAAGGATATGCCGCAGCGCTGAGGCTGCGCGCTCAAGGCCTTCGGCGGCGGGAAGACGCCGGAGGTCGATCGCACCGTCCCTGGTGCCCAGATCGCACCGGGGAAACGGGGATGCATCGCACCGTGGCTGCTTTGCGGTGTCTCGTCAGTCCACGCGGGCGCCTGCGGCCTTTACCACGTCACCCCATTTCTTGATTTCGGAGTCGATCAGCTTGGCGAAGTCAGCTGAGCTGTTGCCGCTCGGGATGGCGCCCAAATCACGCAGGCGCTCTTTGATGGCAGGTTTGGCCAACACTTTTGCGGTTTCCTGTTGCAAGCGCAGCACCACGTCCGGCGGCGTGCCGGCAGGCGCCAACAGGCCAAACCATGAACTGGCCTCAAATCCCGGCAGCGGGGCGGCCTCTGCAATTGTGGGCAGATCCGGCAGGCTGGGTGAACGCACCGCACTGGTGACCGCAAAAGCCTTGAGGTTGCCTGACTGAATGTGCGGCATGGCCGAAGGCAGGTTGTCGTACATCACGTCGACCTGGCCACCGAGCATGTCCTTCAATGCCGGCCCCGAACCTTTGTACGGAATGTGCGTCATGGCGACGCCAGTGCGCGCTTTGAAAAGTTCACCGGCAAGGTGAATGGAGGTGCCACTGCCGCTGGAAGCCATGTTGAGCTGATCGGGGTGGGCCTTGGCGTAGCGGATGAAATCGGGCACCGACTGGATGCCAAGTTCCTGTGCACGCTTGGTGTTCATGATCATCACGTTGGGCACGCTCGCGACGAGGGTGATGGGCGCAAAGTCTTTCTGCGGGTCGTAAGACAGTTTGCTGTAGAGCGATTTGTTGATGCCGTGTGTGCCCACGGTGCCCATGAGCAGGGTATAGCCGTCAGGGGCAGACTTGGCGACGACGTCGGCACCGATGTTGCCGCCGGCACCGCCCCGGTTTTCAACCACGATCGTCTCGCCCAGTGCCTGGGCCAGCTCGGGCGCAATGATGCGCGCCAACAGGTCGGTGGTGCCGCCGGGCGTGAACGGCACGACGATGCGCAGCGGCTTGCTGGGCCAGGGTGCCTGGGCGGTGGCGGCCAGCGGCAAGAGCAGCAATGCGGCGGCGGACAGGCTGGATGCCAGCCTCAGACATGAGCGGCGAAGCGATTTTTTCAGCATGGTGTTCCCTTGGTGGATGCATTCGGTTGAACTCCGGATGCGGGTTTGTCAGCGCGGCAGAGCACGCTGCGGATCAGTGTAAGGAAAGCTTCTTTCAGACACTTGCGCCAATACGACAAAAGCTGACCTGCAGATGCGGGGACAAGCTGACCGCTACCCGTCCAGCAACGAGCGCACGGGTGGGGCCGGCATGGCGGTGGACGCCTTGCGCGTGACGTTTTGGGGGGCGCTGGCGATAAGGACTACGGCGGGAGTGGGGGCGCTGTTTGGGGCGCCGGTGGGGTGAAGACGAGGCGAACAGAAATTCTGACTGGCGAAACCCAATCAAGCATCGCGTTTTGCAAGCATGCTTTTTGCAGCGGGTGTTCTTTGGGCCGCACGCTCTGTCAGGCGCCCCGTAACGTACTTGTGCAGCACGCTTGCAATCAGCGTTTGGTAGGGAACGCCCTCTTCTAGCGCCTTCACCTGTATGTCGGTGAGATCGCCCGATGACAACCGGATATTGACCCGGCGATCCTTGAGTGCCGTGGCTCTGGCGGCGGCCTTGACCTTTGCCAACTCGCTCTTGGTGGCGATGGACTTCAGTTGTCCTTGCTCAAAGGCGCGCAGCCATTCACTTTCTTCGTGATCAATCTCGGGGGGCATCTTCGGCTCCTTGGTTCAAGTAGTCCCTGGTGGCTTTGCGGCTTGGGATCACTGTTTTGAGGAAAAAATAGTCGTGTTCTTCAACGAAAGCGACCAAGTACGCATAACCGTCATGTGCGACAACAAGGACACGTTGTCTGGGGTATTTCTGCTCGTCCGGGTGAGCCAGGATGTCCCGCAAACCACCACTTTCGATTGCAATGACCATGCGCTCGAACGAAACACCTCGCTGCGCCTGGAGCGCAGCATTCTTCTCTGGCCTCCAACGGAAAGGTTTCATGTCGCCATGTTAACGATGTGTGTGCCTTTTGTCACCAAAACGGGCAGCTATTGGAAGCTGCCTCAAGTGAAAAGTTCTTGTGACCTGCCGCACGCATGCACGATTTTTTGAATGGCCGTGCCAAGCGACCGCTCAAGATCGCCACGCCGGTACGCCTTCCACAGCCAAGGCCTGTGCGCGGCCCAGGGCTTCGAGGGTTTGCAGCAGCAGAGGCAGGCCTTTTTTCCACGGGCCGCGGCCTTTGAATTGCTGCTC
>JBBSRE010000429.1:0-2744 GCA_038243365.1 Burkholderiales bacterium
AGCCGCGCACGGCCTAACCGTGCACAAGATTTGGAGCAGCGACGCCATAGACACGAGGCAGGCAGAGTTGGTGCGGTTGGCGATTGATCTATGGCGATTTGCAGGAGCAACCACATGAAGCTGCTCATGATCGACAACTACGACAGCTTCACCTGGAACGTTGTCCAGTACTTTGGCGAGCTGGGCGCCGACGTGGATGTGGTGCGCAACGACGAAATCACGTTGGCGCAGATCGACGAGCGACTGGCCGCTGGCGCGCTGGATCGGCTGGTGATCTCGCCCGGGCCCTGTTCACCCGCTGAAGCGGGCATTTCTGTGTCCGCCGTGACCCACTTTGCCGGGCGCTTACCGATCCTGGGGGTGTGCCTGGGCCACCAGGCCATAGGCGCAGCATTTGGCGGAAAAATCGTGCGGGCGCAGGAGCTGATGCACGGCAAGACCAGTGTGATCACGACCACACAAACCGGTGTGTTCAAGGATCTCCCTGAACAGTTCACCGTGAACCGCTACCACTCACTCTCCATCGAGCGCGCCAGTTGCCCGAAGGTGCTGGAGATCACGGCCTGGACTCAGGACGGCGAAATTATGGGGGTGCGTCATCGCGAGCTGGACATCGAAGGCGTCCAGTTCCACCCTGAGAGCGTCCTGAGCGAGCACGGCCACGCACTGTTGAAGAACTTCCTGGAACGACCATGACCTCTGTACTTGCAGACCTTCCCTTGACCACCCCCGTCGTGGACTTGCGCAGTGACACCGTCACGCAACCCACCGCCGCCATGCGGGGCGCCATGATGGCCGCACCACTCGGCGATGACGTCTTTGGCGATGATCCTTCTGTGAACGCGCTGCAGCAACGCATCGCGGCCATCACCGGCAAAGAGGCTGCGCTGTTCATGCCCAGCGGCACGCAGAGCAACCTGTGCGGCATCCTGGCGCACTGCCAGCGGGGGGATGAGTACATCGTCGGTCAGAACGCCCATACCTACCGCTACGAAGGCGGCGGTGCAGCGGTGTTTGGCAGCGTGCAGCCGCAGCCGCTTACGCAGGATGCGCAGGGCCGCATGGCGCTGGCCGATATTGCGGCTGCCGTGAAGCCTGATGATCCGCATTTCGCGCGTACCCGCTTGCTGTGTCTGGAAAACACCTGGAACGGGCAGGTAATGCCGGATGACTACCTGCAAGGCGCCGCGGAACTGGCGCGCAAGCATGGCTTGGCAGTGCACCTTGATGGCGCCCGCGTCTTCAATGCGGCGGTGGCATCAGCGGCTGACGGCCAGGCGGCACTTGATCGGGTGCGCGAGATCGCCGACATTTTCGACAGCCTCTCGGTTTGCTTCAGCAAGGGATTGGGCGCACCTGTCGGCTCCGCGCTGTGTGGCTCGCAAGAGCTGATCGACCGCGCCCGGCGCATCCGCAAGATGGCGGGCGGCGGATTGCGCCAAGCCGGTTTCCTGGCAGCGGCAGCGCATCACGCTCTGGATCACCATGTCGACCGCTTGGCAGAAGACCACGCCCTGGCGCAGCAGCTGGCAGAGGGTTTGCGAAGCATTCCTGGCCTGACGGTCCGCTCGGCCAGCACGAACATCGTATTTGTAGACGTGGCGGACGACCGCGGCCCGGAGCTGCTTGCCTGGTTGCGGCAGCACGGCGTGCTGGCGACGGGCCTGATTGGCCTGCGCTTTGTGACGCATCTCGATGTCGATGCCGCTGGCGTGGAGCGCGCGCTCGGCTGCATCCGCCAATTCTTCGCCAGCTCAACGGAGGTGGCTCCCGCCGCTCCCGCCTTGGGCAACGCGGCCGTGTACTGAACGTCTCATACTGAAAGCCACCATGTCCATCACGCCCCAGGAAGCACTGCAGCGCACGGTCGAGCACCGCGAAATCTTTCACGACGAAATGCTGCATCTGATGCGGCTCATCATGCAGGGGGAAATGTCACCTGTGATGATGGCGGCCATCATTACGGGCCTTCGCGTCAAGAAAGAGACTATCGGCGAGATTACTGCCGCCGCTCAGGTGATGCGCGAGTTTTCCAACAAAGTGCATGTCGCCGACACCACGCACCTGGTCGACCTGGTCGGCACTGGCGGCGATGGCGCCGGCAGCTTCAATATCTCCACCTGCGCCATGTTCGTGGCCGCAGCGGCCGGCGCGCGCGTCGCCAAGCATGGTGGGCGCAGCGTCTCGAGCAAAAGCGGCAGCGCGGACGTGATGGAAGCGCTGGGTGTTCACATCGACCTCACGCCGGCGGCCATTGGCCAGTCCATTGCCGAAATCGGCATCGGCTTCATGTTTGCGCCCAACCACCATCCGGCGATGAAAAACGTCGCACCGGTGCGGCGCGAGCTGGGTGTGCGCACCATCTTCAACATTCTGGGCCCGCTGACCAACCCGGCGGGCGCGCCGAACATCTTGATGGGCGTATTTCACCCTGACCTCGTCGGCATCCAGGTGCGCGCGCTGCAACGGCTGGGCGCCGAGCACGCGTTGGTGGTGTACGGGCGTGACGGCATGGACGAAGTCAGCCTGGGCGCTGCCACGCTGGTCGGTGAACTCAAGGACGGCCAAGTGCGCGAATATGAAATTCATCCAGAAGACTTTGGCTTGCCCATGGCCAGCAACCGCGCTTTGAAGGTCGACACGCCTGAGGCGTCGCGCAACATGTTGCTGGGGGTACTCGACGGAGACGAAGGCCCGGCCGCCGACATCGTCTGCCTGAACGCGGGCGCGGCGTTGTACGCCGC
>JBBSRE010000430.1:0-2738 GCA_038243365.1 Burkholderiales bacterium
GGCGGCATCGACGGCCTGCTGCACATCACCGACATGGCATGGCGCCGTGTGCGTCACCCGAGCGAAGTGGTGACGGCTGGACAAGAAATCGTGGCCAAGATCCTGAAATTCGACACCGAAAAGAACCGTGTTTCGCTGGGTCTGAAGCAAATGGGCGACGACCCATGGATGGGCGTGAACCGCCGCTACCCGCAAAGCACCCGCCTGTTCGGCAAGATCACCAACATCGCCGACTACGGCGCGTTTGTGGAACTCGAGCCGGGCATTGAAGGCTTGGTGCACGTGTCCGAAATGGACTGGACGAACAAGAACATCGCTCCTTCCAAGCTGGTCACGCTGGGCGACGAAGTCGAAGTCATGGTCCTCGAGATCGACGAAGACAAGCGCCGCATCAGCCTGGGCATGAAGCAGTGCAAGGCCAACCCTTGGCAAGAGTTCGCGCAGGAAACCAAGCGCGGCGACCGCGTCACGGGCCCCATCAAGTCGATCACCGACTTCGGCGTGTTCGTGGGCCTGGCTGCCGGTATCGACGGCCTGGTGCATCTGTCTGACCTCTCGTGGAACGAGCCCGGCGAAGCCGCCGTGCGCAACTACAAAAAGGGCCAGGAAGTCGAAGCCATCGTGTTGGCAGTCGATGTCGACCGCGAGCGTATCTCGCTGGGTATCAAGCAGCTCGACGGCGACCCGTTCACCACTTTTGTCACAGTGAACGACAAAGGCCAGATCGTGACCGGCAAGGTCAAGACCGTGGACGCCAAAGGCGCCGAAATCGACCTGGGCGAAGACATCGTCGGCTACCTGCGTGCTTCGGAACTCTCCCGCGACCGCGTGGAAGATGCCCGCAACGTGCTCAAGGAAGGCGACGAAGTCACTGCCGTGGTGTTGAACGTGGATCGCAAGACACGCAATATCCAACTGTCCATCAAACAGAAAGACATGGCAGACGAGCAGGGCGCCATGGCCAATCTGAGCCAGCAGTCGAGCCGCGAAAGCGCCGGCACGACCAGCCTGGGCGCCCTGCTGCGCGCCAAGCTGGACACGTCGGACAAATAAGTCTTCACGCTTGCCGGGTGCTTCGCGGCACCTTGCGCGCAATGCTCAAGCCGGGTCGGTGCACAATGCGCCCACCCGGCTTTTTCATGTGCGACACCTGCACGACACCTTATGACCCGATCCGATCTCGTCGAAGCGCTGGCCGAGCGATTCGACCAACTTACCCACCGCGATGCCGAGGTCGCCGTGAAAACTTTGCTGGACGCCGTGGGCGACGCTCTGGTGCGGGGCCACCGCATTGAAGTGCGGGGCTTTGGCAGTTTCTCGGTGAACCACCGATCGCCACGCATGGGCCGCAACCCGCGAACGGGTGAGGCAGTGGCGATTCCGTCCAAACGGGTTCCGCACTTCAAACCTGGCAAGGCCCTGCGCGAAGCGGTGGATCGACGCACACAGGAACTGGCCAAGCGCGACTGAATTATTCAGTGCGAAGGCGCTTGCTATCACATCGATAGCTGCCCACGCTTACCATGCAAGCCCGCAAGGCCTAAAATGGCATAAATAATCCCTAAAGCCCCGGGATTGAGAGCAGGCTGAGAACCACCTGCTTGACTCCGTAAAATCTTCCTTCCACCCCGGGGGCTTCATGAAATACTTTTTCTGGCTGGTCAAGGCGGCCATCTTCTTCACGCTGTTTGCCTTCGCGCTCAACAACCAGCAAGACGCCACCGTTCACCTTTTCTTCGGCACGCAGTGGCGCGCGCCGCTCGTCTTGGTTGTGCTTTCCGCCTTTGCCATGGGGGTTGTGGCGGGGGTGCTTGGCATGGTGCCGCGCTGGTGGAAACAGCGCGCTGCGGCCCGCCAGGTGCAGCCCCTGCCGCCAGCGCCGGCCTACCCGCCAGCGACCGTGGACATTGAGCCTTTGCCGCCCCATGGAATTTGATGTTAGCTGGTTGCTCCTGGGCCTGCCGCTGGTGTTCTTCCTCGGCTGGGGTGCCTCCCGCATGGACTTGCGCCAATTGCGCGCGCAAAACCGCGACGCGCCTAAAGCTTATTTCAAAGGCCTGAACTTCCTGCTCAACGAGCAGCAGGACCAGGCCATTGACGCATTCATCGAGGCCGTCCAGAACGATCCGGACACTTCAGAGCTGCACTTTGCCCTCGGCAACCTGTTTCGTCGTCGGGGCGAATACGACCGCGCGGTGCGCGTGCACGAGCATCTGCTCTCACGTGGCGATCTGAGCGCCGTTGACCGCGAGCGCGCGCAGCACGCGCTGGCCCTGGATTTTCTCAAGGCGGGTCTGCTGAACCATGCCGAAGCCGCATTGGAACGGTTGGAGGGCAGCGCGTTCGAGGGCGAGGCGCGGCTGGCACGGCTGGCGATTTTCGAACGCTCACGCGACTGGCCCCAAGCAACCGACGTGGCGCGCCGCATGCAGGCTGCCGGACAAGGCGATTTCAGCGCACGGCGGGCCCACTACCTGTGTGAGCAGGCGCAGGACGCCTTGCGCCAGAGCGACAGCGCTCAAGCCGCAGCACTGCTGCAGCAAGCGTTGGAGGCCGCGCCCGGCTCGGCGCGCGCACGCATTGAACTGGCCGGAATCGCCCATCAACAGGGCGACAGCTTTGCCGCCCTTGCCCATCTGCGCACCTTGGCAAACGACGCGCCTGCCGCCTTGCCGCTGGCCGCGGCAATGGCTGCGCAAGCCGCAAAGGCCGCGGGCACAGCAGCGCAGGTACTGCCC
>JBBSRE010000431.1:0-2723 GCA_038243365.1 Burkholderiales bacterium
AATCGGCAGGGCGATGATGGCGATGGCGCGCAATTCCATGCGCGCTTTAACCAAGGGCTGGTTCACGGGAACTTCCAAACGGTGGGTAGAGGTGGGCGGGTGGCGGACGCAGACGCCTGGCAGCGTGATCCAGGGCGGGCTTGCCGGGGCCGATCCGTGGGTTGTGCGGTCTGGCATCGCACAGGCCGCAATGGGGAGTGGCGGGTATTTTCGCCCGATTGCGCACAGCGCTTGTCAGTTTCGATGGCCGCCTAGATGTAGTTTCCCAAGAGGTTGTTCACCCGAGGTGAAGGAAGATGGAGGTTCTGACATCTGCCAACTCTCCTCAGGAATCCCCGGATGAACACCCATAAGAATGCCCTATTGACGCCCAAAGGTCGAGCCCATCTGCTGCGTGAGATCGACCGTATCGGTCTCAGGCTCGCAGCGGCAGCGTTAGGCATGAGCGTGCGCACAGCGCGTAAGTGGCAGCGGCGCTTCGCAGCTGAAGGCGCACTCGGTTTGTTGGACCGCAGCTCAAGGCCGCATTCGTGCCCACGGCGCAGTAGTGCCCTCAAAGTCGAGCGCGCAGTCGCACTTCGCAGCACCCAGCGCCTGAGCTACGAGTGCATTGCCGAGCGCGTGGGGCTGTCCAGAAGTGTTGTCGCACGTGCTTGCAAAACCTGCGGTGTCTCTCGCCTGCCTCTGCTGCAGGACGCTGTGACCGTGAGGCGCTATGAGCGCGAATCTCCAGGCGAGTTGCTGCACCTGGACATCAAAAAACTCAGGTGCTTTGACAAGCCCGGCCACCGCGTCACCGGGGACCGGGCGCAGAACACCCGGCGCGCTGGCTGGCAAGCCCTGCATGTGGCGATTGATGACCACTCCCGTGTGGGCTTCAGTTTGATGCTCAGCGATGAGACGGCAAAGAGCGCCTGCGCATTCCTGTTGGCTGCTCTGCGGTACTACAAGACTTTGGGCGTGAAGGTCTCGTGCGTCATGACGGACAACGGAGCGGCGTACAAGTCGCGCAGATTCGCCAAGGTGCTGCGCCGCTTGGGGTTAAAGCACATCCGCACCCGGCCCTACACGCCCCGAACCAACGGCAAGGCAGAGCGCTTCATTCAGACGCTGCTCAAAGAGTGGGCTTATGCCTTTATCTATCCCAGTTCAAACCACCGGGACCGTGAGTTGCAGCCCTGGATGTATCACTACAACTTTCATCGGCCACACTCGGCTACTTCGCATCGCCCTCCCATCACTCGCCTTGGCTTCGAGGAGAACAACGTGCTGAGAAACTACACCTAGCGCATAAAAATAGTTCGCCAAAACTGAAATGACGTACTCTTTAATCGTCACATTGCCACGATGAAATCCTTGCTGGAAATCGACACGCTCATCAAACGCTATGGTGGAACCACTGTGGTCGATGGAATTTCCTTTGGCATTGGAACTGGTGAATGCGTCGGCGTGATCGGCCCCAACGGCGCCGGCAAGACCACCACCATCCGCATGTGCCTGGGCCTCACCCCACCCGACGGCGGCAACATCCGTTACCACCCGAAAGGCGATGGGCCAGTACTGGCCATGCCGCGCGACGCGTTGACCATCAAGCAGGAGGTGGGCGTGGTGACGCAGTTCGACACCTTGGACCCCGATTTCAGCTGCGCAGAAAACCTGCGCGTTTACGGACGTTACTTTGGACTGCAGCGCAAAGTGATGGATGAGCGCATTCCCCAGCTGCTGGAATTCGCCGCACTGGTCCACAAAGCGGGCGCCAAACCAGCCGAGCTCTCAGGCGGCATGCGCCGGCGGCTCTCCTTGGCGCGCGCGCTGGTGAACGCGCCGCGCTTGCTGCTGCTCGACGAGCCCACCACCGGCCTCGATCCCCAAGCGCGCCACCTGATGTGGCAGCGTCTGCAGCGGTTGGTGCAGCAAGGTACCTCCATCCTGCTGACCACGCATTTCATGGACGAAGCCGAGCGGCTGTGCTCCCGCCTGATCGTGCTGGACCACGGCCGCAAGATTGCTGAGGGCACTCCGCGTGGGCTGATCGCCGAGCACCTGGAGCGCGAGGTCGTGGAGGTCTACGGCGCAGGTGCGCTGGCATTGCAGCACGATGCCGCATTGATTCTGCTTGCCGAGCGCGTTGAGGTGAGTGGCGAGACGGTTTTCTTCTACACGCAAGATGCGCGACGCTTAATGGACGCACTGCTCGCGCACACGCAGCTGCGCACGCTGCACCGCCCTGCGAATCTGGAAGACCTCTTTTTGAAGCTGACCGGACGCCAGATTAGGGAAGACGCATGACCACGCCCAACGAATCCCCGCACGCGCCCAGCCTGTGGCGCGCGCCCGACCTGTCGCTCAACTGGTGGCCGGTGTTTCTGCGCAATCTGTTGGTCTGGCGCAAGCTCGCCATCCCTAGCCTGGTCGGCAATATTGCGGAGCCACTGATGTGGCTGGTGGCCTTCGGCTACGGCATGGGCGCGCTGATTGGCGAGCTCACGGTGAATGGCACGCCGGTGCCCTACATCCTCTTTCTAGCCAGCGGGTCGATCTGCATGAGCGCCATGAACGCAGCCAGTTTCGAGGCGCTGTATTCGGCCTTCTCCCGCATGCATGTGCAGAAGACCTGGGAGGGCATCATGAACACGCCCATCAGCCTGGACAGCGTGCTGTTGGCCGAGCTGTTGTGGGCCGCGTTTAAAGCGCTGTTCACAGTGACCGCGATTCTGCTGGTG
>JBBSRE010000432.1:0-2723 GCA_038243365.1 Burkholderiales bacterium
GACGCTAGAGGCTTTTCGGGTCGGCGGAAACGCTGACCACAAGAAGTGTCTCGGGGCCAACAAGGTTGCAAGCTGTTTGCAAACGCCTCACGAGCACAGATAAAGGAGCATTCACATGCCCAAAATGAAGACCAAGAGCAGCGCGAAAAAACGTTTTCGCGTTCGTCCGGGTGGCACCGTCAAGCGCGGTCATGCCTTCAAGCGTCACATCCTGACCAAGAAGACCACCAAGAACAAACGCCATCTGCGCGGCATCACGTCTGTTCATGAGACCAATATGGTTTCCATGGCCCAGATGCTGCCCAAGTGCGGCCTTTAATTCACTGACGAACAAGGAATAAACACATGCCTCGCGTCAAACGTGGTGTAACGGCTCACGCCCGTCACAAAAAAGTTCTCGCCCTTGCCAAGGGTTTTCGCGGTCGCCGCGGTAATGTCTATCGCATCGCCAAACAGGCGGTGATGAAGGCAGGCCAATACGCCTACCGTGACCGCCGCACCAAGAAGCGCGTTTTCCGCCAACTGTGGATCGCCCGTATCAATGCGGCAGCGCGTTCATGCGGCATGACCTACAGCCAGTTCGCCAACGGCCTCAAAAAAGCTTCGATCGAAATCGACCGCAAGGTTCTGGCTGACATGGCAGTGCACGACAAGGCTGCTTTTGGCAGCATCGTCGAACTGGTGAAGGCCAAGCTGGCTGCCTGAGCGCAGGGCAAATTGCTATAATTTTAGTAGCTATTTGCGCTATTACTGCAAGGGCTAGGGCTTGAAAAGGCACTAGCCCTTGTTTCATTTCAAGAGCACTTATGAACGACCTGGATTCCTTGATTGATACTGCAAGGCAAGCGTTTGCTGCTACCGACACGGCAGTCGAGCTGGAAAACGTCAAGGCCCGGTTCCTGGGGAAGTCGGGGCGGATGACCGAGCTCATGAAGGGCATGGCCCAGCTGTCCCCGGAGGAAAAGAAATCTCGTGGCGCAGCCATCAACGTGGCCAAACAGGAGATCGAGCAGGCGCTCATGCAGAGGCGCCAGGCGCTGGCAGACGCGGAGCTAGAGCGTCAGCTGCAAGCGGAAGCGCTGGATGTCAGCCTGCCAGGACGCCAGCGCGGGCAGGGTGGTTTGCATCCGGTGTCGCTAACGCTCGAACGTATCGAAAGCATTTTTGGCTCCATGGGTTTTGACGTGGCGGAAGGCCCCGAGATTGAGACCGATTGGTTCAATTTCACTGCGCTCAACACGCCCGAAGACCATCCGGCGCGGTCCATGCATGACACGTTCTATGTGGAAGGCGGCAGCGAGCAAGCGCCCCATTTGCTGCGCACCCACACCAGCCCCATGCAGATCCGCCATGCCATCGCGCATGTGAAGCGCCACCGCACCGCGCTGGACGCCGGGCAGGCCATGCCGGAGATTCGCGTGATCGCGCCAGGCCGTACCTACCGCGTTGACAGCGACGCCACACACTCGCCCATGTTTCATCAGTGCGAAGGCCTGTGGATCGGAGAGAACGTCAGCTTCAAGGATCTCAAGTTCATCTTCACCGCGTTTTGCCGCACGTTCTTTGAGAGCGACGATCTGGTGCTGCGGTTTCGGCCCAGCTTCTTTCCGTTTACCGAGCCGAGCGCCGAAATTGATATCCAGTTTCAACATGGTCCGCTGGCCGGTCGTTGGTTGGAAGTGGCCGGCTCGGGGCAGGTGCATCCCAACGTAGTGCGCAACATGGGGCTTGATCCTGAGCGCTTTATTGGGTTTGCCTTTGGCATGGGCTTTGACCGCCTGACCATGCTGCGCTACGGCGTGAACGATCTGCGGCTGTTTTTCGACGGTGACGTGCGCTTCCTTTCGCAATTCCGGTAATGCGCTTGTCTTGCGTGTCGGCAATGCCCACGTGTCCGGCGCTCGCGCCGTAATGGAACCCCTTTATGCAATTTCCTGAATCCTGGTTGCGTGAGTTCTGCAACCCGCCGCTGAGCACCACCGAACTGGCCGAGACTTTGACAATGGCGGGGCTGGAGGTGGAAGAGCTGCGTCCCGTTGCACCGCCATTCACCAGCATCGTGGTCGGTGAAATTGTCGAAGCCGTCCAGCACCCCGACGCAGATCGCCTTCGCGTCTGCCGCGTCGACGTCGGCGCGAGCGAGCCACTCAGCATCGTTTGCGGGGCGCCCAATGCCCGTGTGGGCATCAAGGTGCCCTGTGCGCTAGTAGGCGCGGCGCTGCCGCCGGGTGAGGATGGCAAACCGTTCTTGATCCGCATCGGCAAGCTTCGCGGGGTTGAGAGCCACGGAATGCTTTGTTCAGCAAAAGAGCTGGGGTTGTCGGACGATCACGGCGGCCTGCTGGAGCTCGAAGGGGTAGCCGTCCCGGGCACCGACGTTCGTAAGGCGCTGTCGCTGGACGACACCCTTTTCACGCTCAAGCTGACACCCAACCTGGCGCACTGCCTGAGCGTTTATGGAGTGGCGCGCGAAGTGGCCGCCTTGACGGGTTCACCTCTACTCACGCCGGAGATTCATGCCGCACGCAGCACCATTGACGATACGGTTGCTGTAACCATCAGCGCGCCAGATCTGTGCGGAAGGTTTTCCGGACGCGTGATCCGCCATGTCAACACGCAGGCGAAGTCGCCTGCGTGGATGGTCGATCGCCTGGCACGGTGTGGTCAACGCAGCGTTTCGCCCTTGGTCGATATTTCGAACTACGTGATGTTTGAGCTGGGGC
>JBBSRE010000433.1:0-2722 GCA_038243365.1 Burkholderiales bacterium
CCCAACCGCGCGCTGCATGCGGCTCTGATCTCGCGTCTGAAGATCATGGCGGATCTGGATATCTCCGAAAAACGCCTGCCGCAAGACGGCCGCATCAGCCTGCGCCTGGGCACCAAGGCCATCGACGTGCGCGTCTCCACCTTGCCCAGCGCGCATGGTGAGCGGGCCGTATTGCGGCTGCTCGACAAAAGCGAAAACCGCCTGACACTGGAAGCCGTGGGGATGCAGGGGCCGACGCTCTCGCGCTTTGAGAAACTGATTGCGCAGCCACACGGTATCGTGTTGGTGACCGGCCCCACGGGCTCAGGAAAAACCACCACGCTGTACGCGGCGCTGGGCCGGCTCGACGCTGCGCAGTCCAACATCATGACGGTGGAAGACCCCAGTGAGTACGAGTTGGCGGGCGTCGGCCAGACCCAGGTCAACAGCAAGATCGACCTGACCTTTGCCAAGGCCCTGCGCGCCATCCTGCGCCAGGACCCGGACATCATCATGATCGGCGAGATACGCGATTTTGAAACTGCGCAAATTGCCATTCAGGCATCGCTCACCGGCCACTTGGTGCTGGCCACGCTGCACACCAACGACGCCGCCAGCGCGGTCAACCGCCTGACTGATATGGGCGTCGAGCCGTTTTTGCTGTCGAGTTCGCTGCTCGGGGTGCTGGCCCAGCGCCTGGTGCGCAAGACCTGCACCGTGTGTGGCGGCAAAGGCTGCGACACCTGCGGGCTCACCGGCTACGCAGGTCGCACGGGTCTTTTTGAGCTGCTGACGACCACCGACGCCCTGCGCGCGCAAATCCACAACCGCGCATCAGAAGCCGACGTTCGGGCCGCCGCTCTCGCTGGCGGCATGCAACTGATGCGCGAGGACGGTGAACGGCTGATTGCCAGCGGCGTCACCAGCCGTGAAGAAGTCTTGCGCGTCACACGGGATTGAGCGGTTCGTGTGCGGAACAGGAATTGGAAGAAAAATGCGAGCCCACGGTTTTGCGCCTTTGCTGCGACGGAGCACTGGGGTTAACGCAGGGAGATGCATGGCGACGTTGATGCGCTCTCAGACACGCGATGGCGGTGTGCGCATGGCTCCCGCGCTCTGGCGAAGAAGCCTAGCCGAACGACCGCGGTCAAATCGCATTCTTTCACTGCTCTAACTCTCAGTATTTCAAGATTCTGGGAGCCCTTGCGCATGCCTGCAATGCGTTTGCAGCTAACTTTTGTGATGGCTTGGATGGAGGGCGGGGCCGGGTGTGTGCCCGGCGGCGTAGCAACCTTCTCTTGCCTCGGTGTTCAGGCAACAGACACTAGCAACGCTTTCGAGGTCTCAAAATCACTGGCAGAACCCCGCGTTTTGAATTGACAAAACACCGTGTCGCTGCTCAAAGATTTTGCTGGGCCAATGACATCTGCGAGCCGAAACCGGAAGCGCTTCTGAATGCCGCTCTGCAGCGAAATATGTACGCCAAGCTACTGGTAAAAACCTAGCAGGAGCTGCCAAATTTTACGGCAAGAAGCTGAAAATTGATCATGGGCGAAAACTAACGACAACGCCAGTGTGCTTTCGCCGGAACTTTCGTCGGCAACGTAACAAGGCAGATGCGGCAGCGACATGAATTCATGAAACCTAGACAAAAACGGTCTGCTGTTCATGCGAGAAGACGAGTGCAAAGTCAACAATTGCCCCCTACCTATCCTGCAGGGTAGGATGCACGCTGTGCATAGCGAACATGTTCACCAGAGTCACCCGGAGCTGATCAAGCGCCTGAAGCGCGCTGATGGCCATCTGCACAATGTCATTGAGATGATGGTGAGCGGACGCGATTGCGCAGATGTCGCGCAGCAACTCCACGCTGTCGAAAAAGCGATCAATGCGGCCAAGAAGCTGCTGATTCACGATCACCTGGACCACTGCCTCGACGAATTAGTGCGGTCCCCGAGCGACTTGGCCACTGGGATTCTCAGCTTTAAAAACGTCACCAAATATTTGTGATCGCACAAGCCTGCCATCTTTCTGTCTCGAGGAGTCCCGCGCATGCTCCAGACGGGCAGTTCTGGCGTGGGCTGCTGGTCTTGCTGTTGTTTGTGTTCGTTTTTGACCTCATGAGTTCGCCATTTCACGCCCATCACCACGCAGGCGGCCCGGAGGGTTATGCCAGTCATCTGGCTGATGACAGTCATTTCGCCTCGGCCGCGGTGACGGAGCAAGAAAACGATTCGCTGCATTCCGAGGCTGCGGATCACAGCGGCGGACATGGAATGTCGGCGGTTCAAAGCGCCTCGACACCGCTGTTCAAGTCAGAATCGGTGGCGAAAGCTTTTGCGCTTGTTCCTCTTTTCGTCTTCTTCGGCTTGCTTACGCACCCGACTGCGGAACGTCTGGTCCGCTGGCGCCCTGGACGACAGAGCGTACTTATCCCGCTGTTTCGCACCGTGCCTCCCGACGGCCGCGCACCGCCCTCCCTCCACGCCTGAAGCCCCGGCGGTGCCATAGCGGCGCTGCCTTTCCCTCGTCGCCAAAATCCGCGACGAGAACGCTTTCTCGTGGAGTTTCTATGTCTTATTTGCTCGCCCGCCGCGCGGTGCTTGGCTGTGTGTCCAGTTTTTTCATGGTGGCCAGCGCCGTTGCAGCGCCGCCATCTTCCGCAGAGTTTGCGGTGTCTGCCGCGCAGATGCAGGCCCTTGGGATCACGCTTGCACCGTTGGAAAAACCTTCGGCGATCAGC